>NZ_JBFLUG010000078.1:0-35805 GCF_041008525.1 Parafrankia sp. FMc2
CCCCCGGCAGGCGCCCCCGCCCACCGACATCGGGGCAACCCGGGCCACCACGGCAGCAGCGCCCGCCTCAGCAGCAGCGTCAGCCACAGCAGCAACGCCCACGGCAGCCGGGCGGGAAGCGGCCCGTGGCCGCCACCAAGGGCGCCGGCACGGGCAAGGGTGGTGCCAAGGCGGGCGTTGGCCTGGGCCGCGCCAGCGGGACCATGGCGATCGGCACGATCGCCTCCCGGGCCTCGGGCTTCCTGCGCACCGTGGCCATCGCGGCCGCCATCGGAGTGGCGTCCGTCGGCGATGCCTACACCGCCGCCAACACCACGCCCAACGTCCTCTACGACCTGCTGCTCGGGGGCATTCTCACCAGCGCCATCGTCCCGGTGCTGGTCCGCGCCTCCAAGGAGGACCCGGACGGCGGGGACGGCTTCGCCTCGTCCCTGGTGACCCTGACGGTGCTGGGCCTGGGCGTGGCGGTGGTCCTGGGCATGTTCGCCGCGCCCCAGATCATCGGCCTGTACATCAAGGGTGACGAGGGGCAGAAGGCGCTGGCGGCGGACATGCTGCGGTGGTTCCTCCCCCAGGTGCTCTTCTACGGGGTCGGGGCGACGCTCGGCGCGGTCCTGAACACCAGACAGTCGTTCGCCGCGCCCATGTTCGCGCCGGTGCTGAACAACCTGGTGGTCATCCTGACCTGCGTGGTGTTCATCTTCGCGCCCGGAGACAGGCCGCCGACGGTCGACGGGATCACCGACGCGCAGACCTACATCCTCGCCGGCGGCACCACGCTCGGCGTGATCGTCATGACCGTCGCGCTGCTGCCGGCCGTGCGCGCCGTCGGCTTCCGCTACCGGCCGCGCCTCGACCTGCGCCACCCCGGCCTGCGCGCGGCGTACCGGCTCGCCGGCTGGACGTTGCTCTACGTGGTCGTCAGCCAGCTCGGCTTCGTCGTGATCACCAAGCTGGCGACAGGTGGCCAGGTCCTCACGATCTACCAGAACGCCTACCAGATCTTCCAGCTGCCCTACGCGATCATCGGCGTCTCGGTCGTCACCGCACTGCTGCCGCGGATGAGCAACCACGCGGCCGCGGGCAAGGACGCGCTGGTCCGCGAGGACCTTTCCACCGCGACCCGGATGACGGTCACCGCGATCGTTCCGTCGGCGCTGTTCCTGCTGGCGCTGGGACGCCCGATCGCCGTCGCGATCTTCCACCATGGTGCTGTCGAGTACGAGTCCGCGGTGCGGATCGGTGACGCGCTGAGCGCCTTCGCCGTGGCCCTGGTGCCCTTCTCACTGTTCCAGGTGCAGCTGCGGGCCTTCTACGCCTACCGGGACAGCCGCACCCCCGCGCTGGTCAACATCGGCGTGGTGGCGACGAACGTCGTCGCCGCGGTGACGCTCTCCCAGCTGGCGGATGTGGAGCACCGCGCCGTCGTGCTGCCGCTGGGCTTCTCCCTGGCCTACCTGATCGGCCTGGCCGCCACCACCGTCCTGCTGCGGCGCCGGCTCGGCGGCATCGACGGGAACCGGATCGCGCGGGTGACCACCCGGGTGAGCGTGACGGCCGGCATTGGCGCCGTACTCGCCAGCGTCATCGCGGACGGCCTGCGCGACCTGCTCGGGACGGGCTGGCTCGTCTCGGCGTTCGCGGTCGTCCTCGGCCTGGCCGTGGGTGGCGTGGTCTTCGTCGTGGTGTCGGTCCGCAGCGGGCTCTACGAGATGACCGCGCTGATGCGCATGGTGGGCGGCAGGCTCGGCGCCGGGCGACGCGCTCCGGCCCCGGCGGCCGGAGCGAAACGGCCACCGTCCGGGCGGGCTCCCGCCGGAGGCACCTCGTCGGGCCGTTCCTCCTCAGGCCGTTCCTCCTCAGGCCGGCCGTCGTCCGGCGGCGGCTCCTCCGGGCGGTCCGGTTCGGGACGATCAGGTTCGGGACGATCGGGGTCGGGCGGGTCCGGAGGGTCGGGGTCGGGCGGGCCCGGGTCGGACCGGGGCCAGAACCGCGGACGCGGCGGCGGCCCCCGGGGCTCCTCGGGTGGACGCGGCGGGCCGCCTGGCGGGCGCGGGCGCTGAGCCCGGCGGGCCGGCGGCCACGAATCCGTCGCCCTGTTTTCGGCCACCCATGGCACCAAGGTCGTATCCGCGGCTTGCCAGCCTGGAGGACCACCGGGGGCACCACAAAGCCCCTTGCGGTTGACGGTGGCGGGCTCGGCGCTGCTTCCGATCCCACCCGGCCGTGTCCGCCATCCCGCGACACAACGACACGTAGCAATTACGTGTCGATCGCGCGAAATTCTCCGGCCATCCGGCAGGATCTGCAACGGAGAGTGTCGAGGGCAAAACTCGAATCGGATTCGTGCCGCCCGGCCCGTCAGCCCGCCCCCTATCCGGGCCGGCGCGAGACGGTGTCCGTGGCGCATCGATAGGCGCGCGGTTCCGGTGCGTGTGCCAACCTGGCTTGTCCGAAGACATCCGCGAGATGACTGGGCTCGCCTCGTACACTGAACACGCTGTGCGCGGGCCCCGCCCAACGTCGCCGGTGAACCAGGCGCAGCACCCAGGCTCGCGGCGCCTATGGGCGCCCGATGTCTGCCAAGGCGACGGAGGGTGCCCGGGTGTTCGTTCACAGTGGCGGAACGCTGGGCGGATCCCCTGCCCGGTTCGGGTGGGGCAACCCGCCGTCGGGTCGGCCGGCGGGTATGCGGACGACGGAGGCGCTGTGGTCGACGGAAGCAACCGACCGCAGGGCGCGGACGTCGATAACGACGTGACGAACGAAGCGTCGGTGCAAGGCCCCGCCAGTACCGCAGTGCTGGCCGAATCCGTTCTCGACCGGCGCTACCGGCTGTTGGCCCCCCTGAACACCCGTGGTCCCGTCACGCTGTGGCGGGGCGATGACAACGTGTTGGCCCGTCCGGTGGCTGTCCGCATCGTGGAGCATCTCGACAGCGATGAACCGGACGCCGAAGGCGAGATCGACCAGGCCGCTCTCGAGGAGATCGCCCAGGCGCTCCTACGGGCCGCGATCAGCTCGGGGCGGTTCGTCCATCCCGGTGCGGCCTCCACCTACGACGCGACAACCACCACCACCGGGTCGGCACGTGTCTCCTATGTGGTGTCCGAGTGGGTGGAGGGGCGCACGCTGCGCCAGCTCGCCACCGAGACACCGCTGCGCCCCGAGCAGGCCGGCGCCATCGTGCTGGCCGCGGCCCGGGTCCTCGCCGCTGCCCACGAGCGCGGCATCCACCACGGCGGGCTCAACCCGGGTGACGTCATCGTCTCCGGCCACGGCACGGTCAAGGTCGTCGATCTGGAGATCGGTGGCATCCTCGCCGGGCTGGACGGCGCCGTCACCGGCGCCGAGCCCACGATCGGCTCCACCGAAGCGGAGGGCGGCGACGACGCGGGCACCGGTACCGCCGGAGACCTGGCGGATGTGCGGGCCCTCGGTGCGCTGCTCTACGCCGGCCTCACCGGCACCTGGCCCCTGGTGGGCGAGCACGCCCTGCCGGCGGCCCCGACCTCCGACGGGCGGCTGCGCACCCCCCGACAGATCAACAGTGCCGTCCCCCGCGACCTCGACGCGATCACGCTGGCCACCCTCGGCGACGAGCGCGCCGGCGCGCCCATCACCACGGCCGCCGACCTGGTCGCCGAGCTGGAGGCCGTCAGCCCGGTCGACCAGGTGCTCGACACCGGCCTGATGAGCCTCGGCGACGACGGCCCGGTCAGCACCGAGGCGATGTCGATGGACCCCTACGGCCCCGGCACCGCGGACTACCCGTCCAACGGCAGCTACCAGGGCACCGGGGGCTACCAGGACAGCTCCGGTTACAACGGCCACGGCGGCTACGGCTCCAACCCGACCAACGGGTACGGCGGCCGCGAGCGCCAGGGCTACGACCAGACCTCCTACCTGGGCCGCGGCGGCTACGACCAGACGTCCTACGACGAGCGGGGCTACGGCGCCCGCGGCGGCTACGACGAACGCGACAACCGGGGCTACGACGACCGGGACCGCGGCTACGACGGCTACCCCGCCCAGCGCGGGCCCTCCGAGCCACGCCGCTACGACGGCGGCGGTCCTGTGCCGCCGTCCGACGGCCGGCGCGGCGGCGGAGCGGACGGCCCCGGTGGCACGGCCAGGCGTCTCCTGCCCTGGCTGGCGCTGCTGGTCGTCATCGCCCTCGTCGCCGTCGTCGCGGTGATCGCGCTCAATCCGAAGGACGGTGACGGCGAGCCCGGTGCCGAGACCGGCGAGTCGGGTCCCGCGGTCGTGCAGGCCGGGCAGAAGATCCAGCCGGAGGCCGTCGTGGCCTTCGACCCCCCGCCGTCCGGCGACGGGCAGGAGAATCCTGATTCCCTGCCGCAGGCATGGGACGGCAGGCTGGACACCCAGTGGACCACCAGTGGATACAACCTCCCCCGCCCGTTCGGCGGCCTCAAAACCGGTGTCGGACTGCAGTTCACCTTCAACGAGCCCATCTCCCCCAGCCAGGTGGAGGTCACCGTTGGAGACCTCGGGCCGGTCTCGTTCGAGCTGAGGGCATCCGACACCCCAGCGGCGGTGATCGACGGTTACCAGGTCGTCGACGTCCCGCAGCAGGACAAGTCGGGTCCGGTGACCATCGGTATGCCGTCTGAACAGACGGCATACAAGTACTGGGTGGTCTGGCTCACCAAGCTGCCGACCGTCGAGGGCAAGTTCAAGGGGTCGCTCGCGGAGGTCGAGTTCCGGAACTGAGCGACGCGGAGGCGGTGGGCTGCGACAGGACGACGGTGACACCGTCTCCGGCAGGGCCCCCAGAGGGGCGCGGCGCCCCCGTCCTTCCCGCAGGCGCTGCGGGCACCGGGGCGGGGCGTGTGGATCGGACCGGGCCTGCCGACGTGCCGGACCAGGCTGCCGGCGTGGAGCGGGCTGCTGATACGGCGAGGGTCCCCGCGCCGGACCGGGCCGCCGGGGTTGCCGCGGACGCGGAGGCGCTGCGCCGGCATGTGGCGGGTGATCCGGAGGCGTTCGGCGAGCTGTTCCGCGCGCACGCGGACCGGCTGTGGACCGTCGCGTTCGTCCTGCTGCGTGATGCCGAGGACGCGGCGGACGCCGTCCAGGAAGCGATGCTCTCCGCGCACCGCCGCGCGGCCGACTTCCGCGGCGAGGCGGCCGTCGGCACCTGGCTGCACCGGATCGTCACCAACGCGGCCCTGGACCGCCTTCGCCGCCGCGCGGTCCGCCCGACAGTGCCCCTTCCGTCATCTCCTGACGGCGTCCCCTACGAGCCGGTCGACGCCCGCGACGCGATCGCCGAGCACGACACCCGGATGGACATCCGGACCGCGCTCGCCCTGCTCCCGGACACGCTGCGCGTCCCGGTCGTGCTGGTGGACGTCGAGGGGCGCCCGGTCGCCGAGGTCGCCGAGATGCTGGACATTCCCGTCGGCACGGTGAAGAGCCGCTGCGCTCGGGCCCGGGCCAGGCTGGCCGCTCATCTCGGGCATCTCGCCCCCAAAAGCGCGCCGCAGCCGGCATTCGGGAACCCGGGGGCCTCGCCTTCCGTCTCAGATGAGGGACGGCGCGACGCACGGGACGGATCCGATGAGGGCATCACGGTGCCGGCGAGCGACCTGGCAGAGGCACCTGCGACGGCGGAGGCACCCGCGACCGGCCGCGGCACGACCAGCCACGGTACGGCGGGCGGCGGAACGGCGGGCGACATCGCCGCTGTCGGTCCGGCCGCGCATGTCTCCGCCAGCCTCGCCACGGAGGCCACCGTTGGCCCGGCAGGCCCCGGTAGTCCGGGGAGCGCCTCCATGGCGGCATCCGGTGACGCCGGCCCGCCCGGCCCGATCAGCCTGAACGAACCGACCGATCCGACCGACCTGACGGCCGGGCGGCCAACTCGCCGGAGGAGGTGATCAGCGGTGATGACGGACAAGCACGGCGCCCAGGACTCTGATCCCGGCTGGCACCTCGGCGACCCGACCGGCGCCGACGACGCACCCGGCCCCGGCCCCGGCAGCCTCACCGATCCGGACGCACCCGACGACGCGCTCGCCGATGACTCCTCCTCGGCGACCCGGCGCGGCTCGCACCCCGACATCGAGGTGCTCGACGCCTATCTCGACACTCACCCGGACCCCCCGGGCCCGGGCCGTTCCCGGGTGATCACCGCGTCCCGGGTCGACCGGCACGTTCGTGGGTGCGTCACCTGCCAGGAGACGCTCGCCGCTCTGCACCGGGTCCGCGCGGAACTCGCCCGGCTGGCCACCATGACGATGCCTGACGAGGTCGCCGCACGCATCCAGGCGGCCCTCGCCTCCCGTTCCGGCGCCGGCGGTGATGACGCCGAGCCGGCACCCGGCCGAGGGCCGACTGACGGCTCCGGCGAGGCTCGCCAGGCCGGCCAGACCACGAAGGCAGGCCGATCCGGCGGCCCCGGCGGCCCCGGCGGCACGAACGGCACGAGCGCTGGCGACGGTCCTCTGCGGGCGCCTGGCGCAGGCGGGATGCATGACCATCCCGGCGGCCCCGGCACCGCGACGTCTGGTGGGCTCGGCAGCCGCCGTTCCCGCGGCGCCGGCGGCCTCCGTCGGCGGAGGCGGGAACGGGAGCCCGGCCGCGGCCCCGGACGGGTCGGCGGTGGGCTGGTCGGCGGCGGGTTGGTCGGCGGCAGGCAGGACAGCCGTGCGCCGCGGCGCGGGCAGGCGGCGCAGAGCCGCGACCGGATCACCCGTGACTGGGTGTCGATCGCCGCCGCCTGCGTGGCGCTGCTCGCGTTCGGCACCGCGCTCCTCGCCGTGCGCGCGCTGACCGGCGGAGGCAGCGAGTCGTATTCCGCAGCGACCTCGGCCAGCGACCCGACGGTGGAGGTCGCTGCCGACAGCGCGTCCGGGCCGGCGGCCGCCGCGGCGCCCGTCCCGGACGCGCGCGACACCCAGGCGCTGGCCGAGGCGCCGGACGGCACCTTCGTGCTCATCGGTGATTCCGACGAAGTGCTCCGCCCGGCGACCGTCGTGGCCCACGGCCACGCCCTGCTGGCCGGGCGGATCGCGGTGACCCGGCTGGCCTGGTCCGTGGCGGGGGCGCGGTCCCCGCGGGCGGACGATCCGCTCACCGCCCCGTCCCGCGCCGGCGGAAGCGGGCCCGGCGACGCGCAGGGCGGGCAGAGCACGCCCATGCAGAACACCCCGGAGTCGCTCGTCCGGTTGATCGACACGCCGCAGCTGCGGATGTGCTACGACGGCCTGGCAGCGCAGACCGGCGGCGCGGTGATAGCGCTGGACCGGGTCCGCTTCGACGACCAGGCAGCCATCATGGTCGTTCTTTCCGTCGCGGGGCAGCCGACGTCCACGCGGCTCGTCGTCATCGACGCGCACTGCGGGATCGTGCCGGCGCACAGCGCCGTGTGGTACAGCGTGAACGCGAACCGTGCGTGACCGGGTGATCATCGGTGGCCGTGGTGGAAGGTGCGGGACGGGCACGGGCGCGGACCGCCCGTGGGTGCCGGCCCGCCCCGGATGCCACCGGCCACACTGACTCACCGGAGGAATCAGCAGCGGGTGCCGGGGGTTATGCGGGCAGACATCACGTCGACCCGGCACCCGCGGCCGGCACCGGCCGACGAGCCGAACAGCAGCCGGCGGGGATCCGCCGGCGACCACGAAGGGAGCGGGTGTGGCAGGCCAGGGCAAGGACCAGGCGGCCCCGACCGCCGGGACCGAACGTTCCGGCGAGCGGGTCCTGGACGTCATCATCATCGGATCCGGGCCGGCGGGCTACACCGCGGCGATCTACACGGCCCGCGCGAGCCTGCGCCCGCTGGTGTTCGAGGGCGCCATCACCGCCGGCGGCGCGCTGATGACCACGACCGAGGTGGAGAACTTCCCCGGCTTCCCCGAGGGCATCCAGGGCCCGGAGCTCATGGGCAACCTCCGCGCCCAGGCGGAGCGGTTCGGCGCCGAGCTGATCCCGGACGACGTCACCGAGGTCGACCTCGCCGCGAACCCGAAGGTTGTCAGGGTGGGCGAGGAGACCTACCTGGCCCGGTCGGTGATCATCGCCACCGGCTCGGCCTACAAGAAGCTCGGTGTCGAACACGAGGACCGGCTGCTCGGCCGCGGCGTGTCCGCCTGCGCCACCTGTGACGGCTTCTTCTTCCGGGACCAGGACATCGCGGTCGTCGGCGGCGGTGACTCGGCGATGGAGGAGGCCACGTTCCTCACCCGGTTCGCAAAGTCGGTCACCGTCGTGCACCGCCGGGACAAGCTGCGCGCCAGCGCGATCATGCAGGAGCGCGCCTTCGCCGACCCGAAGATCAGGTTCCGGTGGAACGCCGCGGTCGAGGAGGTGCTCGGCGAGAACAAGGTGTCGGGTGTCCGGCTGCGCGACACGGTCACCGGCGCCACCGACGAGCTGGCCGTCACGGGCCTGTTCGTGGCGATCGGCCACAATCCCCGGACGGACCTCGTCCGCGACCAGCTCGAGCTTGACGAGGAGGGCTATGTGAAGGTGGCCCACCCGACCACGCTGACCAATGTCCCGGGCGTGTTCGCGTGTGGTGACGTGGTCGACCACACCTACCGCCAGGCCATCACGGCGGCCGGCACCGGCTGCTCGGCCGCCCTCGACGCCGAGCGCTACATCGCCGGTCTGGAGGGGGCGCCCGACACCACCGCGCAGGCCCCCCGCCAGCCGGCACCCGAGCTCGCCGCCACCTGAGCTTTCCACCCCCCTGAGCTCTCCGCCGCCGAAGCCGGCGGGCCGAGGCGGCCTCCTGCCTCCGGCGACCACCTCAGGACCCTCACACCCACCCCATCCCCCACCCCGACCCGGTACGCAACCCGCAAGGAGACTCCCCATGGCAGGCGCCACACCGTCGGTGACGGACAACACCTTCGCCGCCGAGGTACTCAAGAGCGACAAGCCCGTGCTCGTCGACTTCTGGGCCGAGTGGTGCGGCCCGTGCAAGATGGTCGCACCGGTCCTCGAGGAGATCGCGAAGGAGCACGGCGAGAAGCTCCGGATCGTCAAGCTGAACATCGACGAGAACCCGGAGATCGCCCGCCAGTACCAGATCATGTCGATCCCGACGATGGCCGTCTTCGTGAACGGCGAGGTCGACAAGACGATCGTCGGCGCGAAGCCGAAGGCCGCGCTGCTGCGCGACCTGGCGTCGTACGTCTGAGCGGGCTGCCGTCCGGTCCCCCGGCCGGCAGCCTGGGCGCCCGGACTCATCCGGCACCGGCCTGACCTGATCCAGAAACGACGGCCCGCTCCGCTCGGAGCGGGCCGTCGCTGTTTCCCCTCCCGGCCCGGCCCCGGTCCCTCCTCGACCTGACCCGGTCCCGGCCGGACGTCGGTCCCGGCCGGGATCCGGCCCCTGGCCAGCCCGCGACGCCACGTGACGCTGCGGCTGCCTGCGGTACCAGAATGCGGTCGCGGGACGCCCCGGAGCGCCAGCTGGCACTCAACGGCCCTGTACGGGCCGTGGACATGATCGAAAACGGGACGCAGGGTCTTGGTCCACCCATTGCCGTTACCTTCGATCACCCGCGGTAGTGACACCCGTTTTCCGCACGTCCGGCGGGCTTCCGGACCAGCCAATCGCGCGTGAGTGCCGAAAGCCGGACGATGGGCATCGCCGTCCTCGCATGCCTGGGCCCATGCCCTAATCTGATGGCGGGATCCGGCGGCCGGACCGGTCGGCGCAGATCGGCGGTCCGGTGAACGCACAGGTGATGAAAGGTATTTCTTCGTGAAGCTGCTGCGGCATGGCGACCGTGATCCCTCCGTAGCCGAGGCACGGGCAGCTTTCATCTACCTCGGCTTCCTGCCTGTCGCGCCGCGCCAGCAGTCCAGCTCGTCGGACGTCGACGCACCGGCCGATCAGGCCCGGCCGGACAGCGCCCCGGATCCAGCTGGCGCCACCGACACCGCCGGCGCCGCCGGTTCAGGTGATGCTGGTTCAGGTGATGCTGGTTCGGCGGAGACGTCCGATACGGCCGAGCTGTTCGACCGGGAACTCGACAACGCGGTCCGGGCATTCCAGCAGAGTCGCGGCCTCTCCGTCGACGGCATCATCGGCCCGGACACCTTCCGTGCGATCGAGGAGGCACGCCGCCGCCTCGGCGACCGCCTCCTCTACTACAGCGTCACGCACCCGTTCGTCGGCGACGACGTGGCCGCCCTGCAGGAACGTCTGTCGAACATGGGGTTCGACGTCGGCCGTGCCGACGGCATCTTCGGTGCCCGCACGGACGCCGCCGTCCGGGACTTCCAACGCAACCGCGGTCTCGACCCCGACGGTCTGTGCGGTCCCCGGACCCTTCGCGAGCTCAAGCGGCTCGAGCGCACGGTCACCGGCGGCCGGCCGGACGTCCTGCGGGAGTCGGTGCGACTGCTGGCCCGTGGGCCGTCCCTGCTCGGGATGATCGTCGCCATCGACCCCGGCCACGGTGGCGACGACCCGGGCGTCACGAACGGTCCCCTGTGCGAGCGTGATCTGATGGCCGATCTCGCCTCCCGACTGGAGGCACGCCTGCTGGCGTCCGGGCTGGAGGCACACCTGGTGCACGGCCCGCACGAGTCGCCCGCCGAGGCGGAGCGCGCGGCCCGGGCGAACGAGATCGGCGCCGACCTGCTCGTCTCGCTGCACGTCGACGCGAGCGGTTCCAGTCAGGCCCAGGGCGTGTCGACCTACTACTACGGCCACGCGCGCGGGTCGTCGGCGGTCGGCGAGCGGTTCGCGCTGCTCGTTCAGCGAGAGATCATCTCGCGGACCGACATGGTCGACTGCCGCGCACACCCCAAGACGTGGGAGCTGCTGCGCCGTACGCGCATGCCGGCGGTCCAGATCGACCTCGGTTACCTCACCAATGCCCACGACGTGGCCGCGCTCGCCTCGACCGAGTTCCGGGCCGCGGTGGCTGAGGCGCTGCTGGCCGCCACCCAGCGGCTGTTCCTGCCGCCCGAGCAGGACCCGCCGACCGGCCAGCTACGGGTCCCCCGTATCGCGGCTCGCGCCTGACGTCGGCCCAGCGACGGCCCACCGACGGGCCGTCCGGCGAGCATCCGGCGGCCGTCCGCGGGTTTCACGTGGAACACGTCACGGCGTGCCCGTGGTCACGAGAGGCGCTGGGCGTCCTAGGCTGTCCGAGGTAAGCGAAAGGACCGGCCTGACGGGATCATCCCCACCGCTGGGAGGCGCTGCTCGATGAGTCGACGGATCGCGAACATCACGCTCGACAACATCGACGACATCCCGCTCCCCTGCCGGCGGTGTGTCTTCTGGGAACTCGATCCGGTCGCCCGCAGCCGGGCGGAGGAAGCGGGCGGCACCGACATCGAGAAGGAAGCGTGGGTGTCATCCGCACTCCTCGAATGGGGCAGCTGCGGAAAAATCGTTTATGTCGACGACGTCCCGGCCGGGTTCGTGATGTTTGCGCCGCCGGCGTACGTCCCACGGGCTGTGGCCTTCCCGACCAGCCCGGTCAGCCCGGATGCCGTGCTGCTCACGACGGCCCAGATCGTCCCCGAGTTCACCGGCCAGGGCCTGGGCAGGGTCATCGTCCAGTCGGTGGCGAAGGAGATCACCCGCCGCGGCTACCGTGCCATCGAGGCGTTCGGCGATCTCAAGGGCTCCGGCACCCGCTGCGTGGTGCCTGCCGACTACCTCCTGGCCGTCGGGTTCAAGACGGTGCGCCCGCACCACCGGTGGCCCCGGCTGCGGCTGGAGGTCAAGAACGCGGTGAGCTGGCGGGAGGACGTCGAGGTCGCCCTCGAGCGCCTGCTCGGGTCGATGAACCCGGAAGGCGTCCTGCGCCAGGTGAATCCTGTCCCAGGAGCGATCTGAGGCCCGCCCCTGCGTTCGTGGGGCGGGACGAGGCGAGATGAGGGGCAGGGCGAAGCGGGGTGCGGACCGCAGGCCGGCCGTCGGGTCAGGGAACGGCCGTCGGCCGGGTCCGCAGGACCCAGGCGCCCGAGAAACGGACCGGCGAGGAAACGGGACTGCGGTAGGGGAGTAAGGGGACGGATCAGGAGACGGCCGAGTTGGGCGACATCGCCTCGACGATGCGCTCCAGGTCCTCCAGCGTCGCGAACTCGACGGTGATCCGCCCCTTGTTCCGGCCCATGTCCACCTTCACCCGCGTCTCAAGCCGGTCGGACAGCCGGTCGGCGATGCTGGTCAGCACCGGGGCCGGCGACCGTGGCTGGCGCGGCGCGCGCTTGCGTGGCCCTTCCTCCCCCAGCGCCACGATCTCCTCCACCGCCCGCACCGACAGCCCTTCGGCCACGATGCGGGTGGCCAGGCGGTCCTGGGCCTCAGGGTCCTCCAGGGAGAGCAGCGCGCGGGCGTGCCCGGCCGAGAGGACACCGGCGGCCACCCGCCGCTGGACGGCCGGCGGCAGGCCCAGCAGCCGGATGGTGTTCGTGACATGCGAGCGGGAACGGCCGAGCCGGCCTGCCAGCTCCTCGTGCGTGGCGCCGAAGTCCCGCAGCAGCTGCTCGTAGGCGGCCGCCTCCTCCAGCGGGTTGAGCTGCTGGCGGTGCAGGTTCTCCAGCAGCGCGTCGCGCAGCATGGCGTCGTCCGCGGTCTCCCGGACGATGGCGGGTACCCGGTCGAGGCCGGCGAGCCGCGACGCGCGCCAGCGGCGCTCACCCATCACCAGCTCATACCGGCCGGGCAGCAGCTCGCGGACCACGATCGGCTGGAGCAGGCCCACTTCCTTGAGGCTGTCGGCCAGCTCGGCCAGAGCATCCTCGTCGAAGTGGTTACGCGGCTGCCGCGGGTTGGGGGTCACCGAGTCCAGCGCGATCTCGCGGAAGGTCGCGCCGGCGACCGGGGCGGGTGCCGGCCCGCGCTCCGGGGCCACGCCCGGCTGGTGGTAGGCATCCGCGGCTTCGGCGGACGCGGGGATGAGCGCGCCGAGCCCGCGGCCGAGTCCGCCGCGCCGCGTCGTCATCGGTGGGCCCCGTTCAGGTCTGGACCACCGGGACCCGCGTAGCCGCCCGACCCCGGGTAGCCGTCGGTGGCCGGCTGGGCATCGGTGGCCGGGTAGCCGTCCACGGCCTCGTAGTCGTCGGCAGCCGGATAACCGTCAGCCGACGAGTAGCTGTCGGCCGGCGCGTAGCCGTCGCCCTTCGGGTACGGGGTATCGCTCGGGTAGGCCGCGGCCTCGACATGGCCGTCCGCCCCGCCGCGCCGTTCCGCGCTGCGGAACTGCGGAAGCGGCGCGGCGCGGCGCTCAGCGGGCTGCTGCGGCCCGAAACCGGCGGGGGTGGTGTCACTGACGGGGGAGCGCCCGTTCATCGCTGCGGGCGCGTGGGGGGCGGGGCCGCTCGGAGCGCTCGGTGCCGTTGCCCCGGCGGCGGGCGGAGTCTCCCGCTCGGGCGGGGTGGCGGCGGCGCGGGGTGCTGCCGCCCCGCGCTCGGCGAGCTCCCGTGCGGCAGCCAGGTACGACAGCGACCCGCGGGACGCCGGGTCGTAGGTGAGGACGGACTGCCCGTAGCTCGGTGCCTCGGCGAGCCGGACGTTGCGGGGGATCGTGGTGTTCAGCACCCGGTCGCCGAAGTGCTCTTTCACCTCGTGCACGACCTGGTCCGCGAGCCGGGTGCGCGAGTCGTACATGGTCAGCAGGATGGTCGACAGCCGGAGCTCCTGGTTGAGATGGGCCTGGACCAGCTCGACGTTACGCAGCAGCTGACCGAGGCCTTCGAGGGCGTAGTACTCGCACTGGATCGGAATCAGGAGCTCACGGGCGGCGACCAGCGCGTTGACCGTGAGAAGGCCCAGGGACGGCGGGCAGTCGATGAGGACGTAGTCGACCTCGTTGCGCATGCCCTCGATGGCCCGCCGCAGGCGGGTCTCCCGCGCCACCAGGGAGACCAGCTCGATCTCGGCACCGGCGAGGTCGATGGTGGCCGGTGCGCAGAAGAGCCCCTCGGCCTCGTTGGACTGCACGACGATCTCGTCGAGTGGCCGGTCGCCGACGAGCACCTCGTAGATCGACGGAGTTCCGGAGCGGTGGTCCACCCCCAGTGCCGTCGAGGCGTTGCCCTGGGGGTCCAGGTCCACCACGAGCACCCGGATGCCGTGCATGGCCAGTGCGGCCGCGAGGTTGACGGTGGTCGTCGTCTTCCCGACGCCACCTTTCTGGTTGGCGACGGTGATGACCCGTCGCCGCCTGGGTCGAGGAAATGGCCGTCGTCGTTCCATCGTCAGTGCTTCCACCGCTGCTGCCGCCGCCGCTCCGATCGGGGTCGAGGAGTCGAGAGGGTCCAGCCCCGGGAAGCCGGACGCGTGGCCCGGAGTCCCCCCGGGTGCCAGGCCACCCCAACCCGTCGACGCTGCTTCAGGTGCCCTCGCCATGTGATGAGGCATCTGTGTTTCACGTGGAACGAGACCGTCCACGTGCCGGTCGATCAGGAGTGCCCTCCCGTACTCGCCGTTGCTGTGTCGTCCGCCTGGCCTGCCGGTCATCCGCGCCGCGCCGTCCCCTCCCGCCGTCCCCGCGAGCCGACGAACGGGAGCGCACAGCGCGCAGCAGGCGGGTGGGTTCCTCCACCAGGCCAGCTCCGCACGTCACGACGTCCACCTCGCGCCAACCCTGGGAATCGAGATCACTACGCGCCGCCTGCAATTCCTCAAGGATTCGCGAACCGCGCAGTGCAAGCATGACACCGCCCGGACGAGTCATCGGAAGCAGTACCGCGCCAAGTCGCGCCAAAGGAGCCACGGCGCGGGCCACGGATACGTCGAAAACCCGACGTGGCGGCAGGTCTGCGAAGTCCGGTGCGCGGCCGCGCACAACCGTCACCTGTTCGTCCAGGCCAAGCTGTGCCACAACTTCGCTGAGAAACCGGCACCTTCGGTCCATCGGCTCGAGCAGGGTCACCCGCAGGTCCGGCCGGGCGAGCGCCAGGGGGATCCCCGGCAGACCCGCGCCGCTGCCGACGTCCACCACCTCGGGCGGGCGGCCGGGGGAGCCGGCGGTATCCGGCGCCGCGGCGGGGACGGCCTCAGCGAGCACCGCGCAGTTGAGGAGATGCCGCTCCCACAACCGGCCCGTCTCGCGGGGACCGATCAGGCCACGTTCGACGCCAGCCGTCACCAGCAGCTCCGAGTACTGGACCGCCAGCGGCAGGCGCGCACCGAAGACGGTGGCCGCAGCCGCCGGAACAGGCTCGACTCCACCGACCTCACCGCCGCTGCCGGCGGCGTTCTCGTGGCCGGCGGGGCCGGCGGCATTGTCGAGGCGGTCAGGGCTGTCCGCGCCACGGGCGCTCTCTGGGGTGTCGGGGGTGTCGGGGCCATCCTGACCGGTCACTGGCAGGCCGCCGTCCGGTTGTGTCGCGCGCGGTCCACTGCCGCGGCGGAGTGGTGACGCGACAGGCGTTCCCTCCCCCGGCCGGGGGAGGGCGGTCCAGGCAGGCCGGAGCGAGCCGACAACGGGCGACACCCGCGACGGGTCAGGAAGGTGGGGTATGGAGGCACAGAACCAGCATCCCTGCTCAACACGCGCTGACGGGCCAGGCGATGCCCAGGATAGGTGCTGTGTCGGGAATCAGGGCTCGGAGGGCCCTTTCGGGACGAGCGACCCGCCCGCCACCACTCAATGTTTCCCGTGAATCATTCCGCCGACACCGACATGGCCGGCACCGACATGGCAGTCAGGCCGCGCAGCGCCCGTAGACCGTGACCGATCCAGTGAGTCGAAACGACCAGCGCTCGCCGGCACACCACCCGTCCGCACGCAGCGCGGCGAACCCAGCGGCCATCTCCCGTTCCTCGATGTCGAGGATGAAGACCACAAGGCGCTCCGGCCTCCGAGGGCGCGCCAGCTGAGCGGCAAGCGGTATCAGGCGTCCGGCGTCGTCACGGAGATCGGCCTGGACGAAGACAGTCTCGGCGCGGGGGACCCGGGCCGGCTCCCGCCCGGCCGGTGTGCCCGCCGGCACGGGGGGAAGCCCGCCGGGAGACCGCGGCGCATCGTCGCTGACCTCCATGGCGTAGATCCAGCCGGGCCGGGCCAGCCGCCCACCGACAACCACCACATCCCCCGGCCGGACCAGGCGCCGAGCAGCCACCGCCGCGTCGACCGTGAGGTCCATTCCGCGCAGGCGGTCCCGCCGCTCCCACAGCAGCCCATCCCCGGACAGCCCGCCGGCGGTTGCCACGCCCGCGGCCAGGACGACGGCCATCACCACGGACACTGCGCCAACAGTCCCACGGACGGGGAGGGGGAGGCCGTCGGAACGGAGCGCCCGCCGGACCACCCGGTCAGCGCCGACCAGCACGACCAGGAGGAGCAGCGGTACGAGGAACTGGTTCGTTCTGGTCGGACCGAACGGCCAGAACCGGACGGCGCTCGCCGCGAGCATGAGAAGCTCGGCGCCCGCGACAACCCCCAGGATCTGCCGGCCGTCCGGGCGGCGGAGCAGCGCCGCCACTCCGACCAGGCCGAAGCTGACCGTCGCCGGAGCAAGCAACCAGGGCAGCTGGTGCGGCAGCTCGACAAACACCGGCAGGAGACTCGGGTCGAACCTGTCGATCCCCGGCGGGGATCCGGTGACGGTCAGCCAGAGCTGGTCGGCGACGAAGACCAGGGCTTCCCAGGGGTCGCGTCCGGCGAGGAACTGGGTGTCCCAGTAGACGCCGCCGCGCTGCGCGGACTGGTGTCCGAGGAAGACAAGTGTGTGCGCGGTGACGAGGCCGACGGCCGGCAGCACCTCGGCCAGGCGGCGTCTCCGCTTCCCGGCACCGGTCAGGACGTCCAGCGCGGCGAGCGGCACGACCACGAAGACCGCGGGCACGGCGCACAGCGCCACGATGCCGGCCGCCGTGCGCCTCGTCCCGCGGGCACGTTCGTCGCGACCGCCGGGAGCCGGCCCCAGCCACAGCAGGACGACGGCGACCACCGCGAGTGTCTCGATCGCATACGGCTTGAGCTGGCTCGCCAGGTCGAGGAAGGTCGCGTTCAGGCACAGCAGGCACACTGCGGCGACCGCGGCGACGGGCCCGGCGAACCGGCGGACCAGGACGGCGATCGCGACCCCGAGGGCGGGGACCGCCAACAGGCCCGGCAGCCGCAGCGCCCAGCCGTGCCAGCCGAACATCTCCCCGGAAAGCCGGACGAGTCCGAGCCAGCCGAGCGCGGAGGGTGTGTTGGCCACCGAGAGCTCGGACCACAGTGAGCTCGCAGACTCGCTGACGAAATGACCGCGCCAGATCTCGTCGTACCAGAACGGGCGGCGCAGGTAGGCGGAGAGGAGGACCACCGGCCCCGTCAGGGCCGCGACGACGAAGACAGCCGTCCACAGCCGGCCGCGCCTCGATACCCGGGCTGCCTCAGCCCCACCAGGCCCACCCGCCCCAGCAGGCGCGGCGCCGGCGCGAACCGCGACCGGCGTGGGCGGCCTGCCCTTCGGATGCTCGGCAGTCGGATGCTCGGCTTCGACGGCCTGCGCTGGCACCGTCGATGCTGCCGGGATCCCGGCGGCCGGGTCCTCCACCCGTGGCGAAACCACCCGTGCTCCCCGATCCCGCGCTGGACGCCCGGGGCCCCGGGCGCGGTGACCGCGCCGGGGCGACCCTCACGCCGCGGCACCACGCGCGCACGCAGGTGACGTCCGCGCGGGTTTCAGGTCCGCCGTCGGTGCCGGGCCCCGGACAGGTTCCCGCGACGGTACACGGCCGTCAGTCGGGCAGGACCACGACCCTGCGGCTGGGCTCCTCGCCCTCGGACTCGCTGTGCACGCCGTCGATCGAGGCGATCACGTCGTGCACGACCTTGCGCTCGAACGGCGTCATCGCGGCCAGCTTCCGCGGCTCGCCGCTGTCGATGACGCGGCGGGCGGCCGTGGTCGCGACCTTGCGCAGCTCGATCCGCCGGCGGGCGCGATGACCGCCCACGTCCAGCATCAGCCGGCTGCGCATGCCGGTCTTCTGCAGCACCGCGAGCCTGGTCAGCTCCTGCAGGGCTTCCAGTGTCTCGCCACCGGGACCGATGAGCTTGTCCAGCCCGTCGCCGACCACGGCGACGATGGCGCGCCCGCCCTCGACGTCCAGGTCGAGGTCACCGTCCATGTCGACGATGTCGAGCAGACCCTCGATGTAGTCGGCCGCGACCTCGCCCTCCTGCTCCAGGTCGGCCAGGCGGCGCTCCTCGAGGCGGGCGGAATCCGCGGACTCCTCGGTCGTGGTGGTGTCGGCCCCGGCCGCGGAGCCGTCCTCGTTGGCCATGTCGGCCTCAGGTCCTTCCACGGCCAGATCAGGTGCCGAACCGGTCATCAGCATTACTCCAGGGGAAAGTGGGCGGCGGTGCCGAGGGTACTCCGGCGTCCGGACGCCGCGGGGTCAACGCGACGCTGTCGGGAGCGACCAACGCGGACGTTCCGGGTCGTCCCGGCCAGACTGCCCGGACGATGCCTGTGGTCGGGTCCGGGACCGCTGCCGGGCGTGGGCCCTGGGACGTCGACCGGACACCTCGTGGAGCGCGCTCGGGGCCACCGCCCGTACATCACCGGCGCCCGCCCGGACGCTTGCCCTTCCCGCGGCGCTTCGCGGGCCGGGACCCACCGGGTGCGCGCCGCGCGCCCGCGGGTACGGGCGCCGGGGCGGGCCGGGCAGCCTGGTCGGCGTCAGCGATGCCGTTCGTCCGAGGCGTGCCCGCCGCGGCGGGCACCGAACCGGGCTGGGTGTCGTTCGCACCGTCCGCCAGCCCGCTTGTCGCGCCTGCCGACCCGTTGCCGCCTGCAGCTTCGGGCTTGCCGCCGGAGGGAGCACCCTTCGCTCCTGCCGCGGCCGCGCCTGCCTTGCCGGCGGGACCGGTCTTGCCCGTGGTGCCGGACTTACCTCCGGCGCCGGGCTTGCCAGCACCGGGCTTGCCGGCGGTACCGGTCCTGGGGGTGCCGTTGCCGTTGCCGTTGCCGTTGCCCGCGGACGCACCGGTCCGGGAACGTGTCCCGGGCGGGGCGGTCGACGGCCGGCTGCCCGACCGGGGCGTCGCCACCTGCGCACCGGTGGCTCCGGCCCCAGCCGTGCCCTTGGTGAGAGAGACCTCGTCCGCCCGCGGGCGGCTCTTGGACTTGGCACCCGCGCGGGCGCCGGGAGCGGGCCGGGAAACCGCGGCACCATCCGTCGAGCCGGGACGCGCGCCCGGCACCTTGCCGCCGCCCGGCTTGATCGGTGGCATCTTCTTGATGACGAAGAACTGCTGGCCCATGCTCCACAGGTTCGTGGTGAACCAGTACAGCAGGACGGCGATCGGGAACTGGAAACCGAAGATCGCCAGCATGAGAGGCGAGCCGTACAGCAGGACCTTCTGGACCATCGCCTGCTGGGGGTCGACCGGCCCGGTGCGCGCCATGATCTGGCGCTGCGTGAGGAAGGTCGTCGCGCCCATCAGGACGATCAGCACGACCGCGAGAATCTTGGTGTTGGTTCCGTTGCCGCCGAGGAAGTCCAGGAACTCCTGTGAGGAGGTGAACTTGCCCGACAGCGAGATGCCCCACAGCTTCGCCGAGGCGATCTGCTCCACCTGATCGGCGGACAGGCCGACCCGGGGCCGCCACACCAGGGAGCCGCCCGGCCCCTCGTTCATCGGGGCCAGGTGGGTGAAAACGTGGAAGAGCGAGATGAACAGCGGGATCTGCAGCAGGATCGGAAGGCAGCCGAGGAGCGGGTTGCCATGCTCCTTCTGCAGCTTCATAATCTCCAGCTGCATCTGCTGCTTGTCGTGCCCGTACTTCTCCCGGATCTCCTTGATGTGCGGCTGCATCATCTGCATCGTCCGCTGGGACTTCACCTGCTTGACGAACAGCGGGAAGATCAGGATGCGGACGGAGATGACCAGCAGGACGACGGACAGCGCCCAGGAGAAGAAGCTGTCGTGGCCGAAGATGGGCCCGAAGCCCTTGTGGAAGAAGACGATCGCGTTTGCCGCGAGATGGTAAAGCGGATCCAACACCAGTCTGTCTCCTCACACCCGCGTTCCGCGACGGGAACCTTCGATCTCGGAACGCGTCCCCCGGCGGGGGGACGCAGTGCGATACCCGGGCCAGACATGCACCCGATCAGTGCCCCCGGCCGCCGCGCCGGGCACCGGGTCGTAGCCGCCCGCCGACAGCGGCTGGCAGCGCAGCAACCGGCGCACGGCCAGCAGGCCACCGATGACGCCACCGTGACGGGTGATCGCCGTCAGGGCATAGGCGCTACACGACGGCTCGAAGCGGCAACAGCCCGCGTTCCGCACCGACCAGCCCGCGCGGTAGAGCCGTACCAGCGCCGCGAGCGCCCAGGCCAATGGGCCGCGCACCGCACCGCTGGATGTCCGGGCCAGCGCGGGGAACCGGCTGGCTGTCAGGGGAGCCGCGAGACCGAGGTCGGCGAGCACCAGCAGCACGGCTACTGTGCCGAGCACCGCGGCCACGCTCATGTGGAGCGCGCCGTTCGCTGCGGCCCCGTGGAGCGCGCGGAAGCGGCAGGCCGTGCGGAACCGGCGGACCGCACCGCTCGGAAAGCCGAGTCGAGTGAGCTGCCCAGCTCGGCCGACGTCGCGCCCGCCGCGCTGGGCAACGCCCGGATCAGCACCGCGGTTCCCCGCGGCAGGGACGACAGCCGCAGCCGGGTCTGCTCCCGCAGACGCCGACGGACGCGGTTACGGACCACAGCGTTACCAACCCGCCGCCCGACACTGAAACCGGCCCGGGGCGGACTGTCCACATCGGTGTGCACGCTGTGGACAACGACTGACCCCGCCCGAACACGCCGCCCGGACCGCCCCAGTTCGGCGTGGTCCTGCTTTGTGCGTACTCGGGAGCCCCGGGGGAGCATGGCCGGACGTCGGCGGGCTCGTTCCGCCGTCAGGCGGAAAGCTCGTTGCGGCCCTTGCGGCGGCGGGCGGACAGAATGGAGCGGCCCGCGCGGGTCCGCATCCGGAGCCGGAACCCGTGGGTGCGGGCCCGCCGGCGGTTGTTCGGCTGGAAGGTGCGCTTACTCACGTGAGGACTCCGGAGACACAGGCGGGCGGGACACCGGCGGCACGCCGGTCATGGCTGACACCTCGGCTACGGGACGAGGACCCGGGCCAACAGCATCGGGCACCCCCAAGGCTAGGGGGAGACCGCTCGCCGAAGCCCACGTCCGGGAAGCCAGACCCTGCGTTTCGAACAGGCACTGAGCCTCGAACAGACACTGATGCCGTTTCGAACAGGTGCTGAGCCGACCGTCGCCGTGGTTCGCCCTAGCCTACACACGATGCCACCAACGCCGGGTCCGTCCTGACCGCAGGCGGCGCTCGCGTTGCCGATGCGTGGCCGGTGCGTGGCCGTCGGGAGACCCCGATCCCGCCCGCAGTGCCCTGCTGTTAACGTTTGGTGCTCTGTCCGTGCCTCCGTGAACGTCCGCAACCTCACGTCCGCGCACCACCTGAACACGAACCCGTGCACCACCCGCTCCGTTTGCCCGGACGCAGGGTCGCGGGCGGGCAGCACCGCCACCTGTCGGAACCACGCACCCCCTGGCCCGGCCGCCACCCGATGTGGGCCGACCGCCGGTGCCATACCCGATGCGGTGTCATGTCCATGCACAGGTTGTGGACGACGTTGTGGAGAACTTTCTCGGAGGAGCCGTGTGCCGCCGGACACGACAGGCCGCGGAGCTGTTCCGGCAGCCCGGGACCGGCCGCGGACCGTGCCAGCGCCGCGGGGGGGGTCCCACGCACACCGGCCGTGGCGAGGCGGAACAATCCCCAGTAGCACAACCGCCCCACACCCTGTCACCGCTGCCCTGTTAACTGCCCCGTACGGTCCGACCACGAGACAGCGAACAGATCCTGAACCCCGCGAACGACCAGGAACGCCCAGCAACCGCCAGCAGTGCCCCGCCGCCGACTCCCGCCCAGGTCCGTCCTGGGTCCCGTCGGCACGACACATCGCTCGTCGGCCGGCATAGTCGTCAGTCCGGCCCCGTTCGTCAGCACCGCAGCATCCGACGGCAGCCGGGACAGAAGGGCTGACCACCGGGACGGGACCGACCGCAGACACTCAACCGCAGACGCTCAAAAGACCACAGCCACAGCCACAGCCAGAACGTCAGTGCAGCCACAGCGTCAGTGCCAGCCGGAGCGTCAGTGCCAGCCAGTGACTCCGGCTCCGGCGGTCGTGTGGTCCGCCGAAGAGCCACGAAGAGCCACAAGGAGCCCCGCAGTGACCGACCTCAGCGCCGACTCCGTCGCCGGTCTGCCGTCCCGGGGAGCCGCGCCGACGTCCGATCCGGACCTGTCGGCGGTGTGGGAGGAAGCTGTGGCCGGTGTCGCGGACGGCGCGCTGTCGGCACAGCAGCGTGCGTGGCTGCGGCTGACCCGGCCGCTCGGTCTGGTCCAGGACACGGCGCTGCTCGCCGCACCGAACGAGTTCACCAAGGACCTGCTCGACTCCCGGCTGCGGCCGTTCCTTTCCACCGCTCTCTCCTCTGCCTACGGCCGGGAGATCCGGGTCGCGGTCACCGTCGAGCACACGCCGGACCCCGAACCGATGACCGGGCCGCTCACCCTGCCGGGCACCGGGCCCGACGTCCCCCGGCACGTGCTGGGCGCCGACACCACCGCGGACGACGACGGCCGGGTCGACGGCCCGGCGCCCGGGCGGGTGTCACCGGGCCTCGGCCGCGACCCGTCCCCCCGGCCGTCCGAGCCGGCCCGACTCAACCCCCGCTACCTGTTCGAGACCTTCGTCATCGGGGACAGCAACCGGTTCCCCCACGCTGCGGCCGTGGCGGTGGCGGAAGCACCGGCCAAGGCCTACAACCCGCTGTTCATCTACGGCGACTCCGGTCTGGGCAAGACCCACCTGCTGCATGCGATCGGCCACTACACGGTCCGGCTCTACCCCGAGAGCAAGATCAAGTATGTCAGCATGGAGGAGTTCACCAACGACTTCATCGCGTCGATCCGCGACGACCGGCAGCTCGCCTTCCAGCGCCGCTACCGCGACATCGACGTGCTCCTCGTGGACGACATCCAGTTCCTGGAGAACAAGGAGCGGACGCAGGAGGAGTTCTTCCACACCTTCAACGTCCTGCACGACACCGAGAAGCAGATCGTCATCAGCTCCGACCGCTCACCCAAGCAGCTGTCGGCGCTGGAGGACCGGCTGCGCAGCCGGTTCGAATGGGGCCTGATCACCGACGTCACCCCGCCGGACCTGGAGACGCGCATAGCGATCCTGTCCAAGAAGGCGGCCACCGAGCGGCTCCCGGTGCCGCCGGACGTCCTCGAGTACATCGCCACCCACATCGAGCGCAACATCCGCGAGCTCGAGGGCGCCCTCATCCGGGTCGCCGCGTTCGCGAGCCTCAACAAGTCCCATGTCGACCGCACGCTTGCCGAGATCGTCCTGCGCGACCTCATCCCCGACGCGGCCAACCCCGAGATCACCGCGGCAGCGATCATGAATGCGACCGCGGCGTACTTCGGGGTCTCCATGGACGACCTCTGTGGGACGTCCCGCAGCCGGGTGCTCGTCACGGCCCGCCAGATCGCGATGTACCTCTGCCGCGAGCTGACCGACCTGTCGCTGCCGAAGATCGGCCAGCACTTCGGCGGGCGCGATCACACGACGGTCATGCACGCCGATCGCAAGATCCGTGGCCTGATGGCCGAGCGCCGTGCGATCTACAACCAGGTGACCGAGCTGACGAACCGGATCCGCGCGCAGGCCCGCCACGCCTGAACCGGCGCTCGTGCGGACTGCGGCGACGGGCATGGGCCCGGGATTCCGCAGCGGAAAGACGGCTCCGATAAATGCGGCCGAATCGGGCATAACGCGCCTTTACCTAAGGGCCTTTCTCTCCCGGACGAGGTAGGAGAGATACAGCCGGGCGCGCCGCCCCCGTGCCCCGTGCCGACCGGGCCCGCGGAACGACCTTCTCCTTCCGCCGTTCACCGCGGTGCACCATCGCCACTCCGCCACGCCTGACGCCCTCTCGGTTGTGCGTGTCGCACCGCGCCCTTCTGGCAACGGCGTACGCTGTCATGGGACGGCGTTCGCCCACCGGCGGGGCCTCGTGCCGGACGCCGCAGCGTCGGCGCCAGCCCTGAGGCACCGTCGCCCCTGCCTCGCCCTCGCCTCACGAGGGCCCGGCCGCGCGGCAGCAGCGCGCCGCACCGCCCTCCGCAGCTCCTGGAGGCCTTCCTCAGCCCCTGAAGGCCGGGGGCATGCGGGCCCCGCGACGGGGGAGTGGTCCGGACGGCGAACTCGTGGTCTTCCACTCGTTACCCGTTATTCATCCAGTTTCCCTGCCAGAAGGCCTGGAATGCCCATAACGGGCGAGAGCTGACGTGTGAGCCCGAACAGGGGTGCTCCACGCGCATCGGGTGTACCTGTCGAACGGGAACTCGTGCCATCTTCCGGCCCTGACCGAGAGGCCACTAGTGGTATTTGCCCACAGGGTGTGGAGAAGGCTGTGGATAAGTCGCCATTCTCGGCGCGAGACGGCTGATGGTGGTCAATGTCGGTTGATGCCGGTCGTCCCGGGCTGCCGGGCGTGCCCCGAAACCGCGAATCAGTGGCCCCGTGGCCTGTGGGTAGCCGGTGGATGAAGGTGTGCACAGCCTGTGTGCATCTGGGGGGGTGCTGTGGAATCGATCAAGCCCTGGGGATAAGCCCCTTGATCATCCACATCGTCGCCCCCAGGATGCGCACAGGCCCATAGGTGCTCTGAGCTGGGAAGACGCCAGTTTTCCACAGTTTCCACAGCCCCTACTACTACTACGAAGGAGATCTTCTTCAGGAGAGAAAAAACGCGAAGCAGTAGGGCCTGGGGACAAGTGCCAAAAACGATCTTGGTGTGGTCCACGAGCTCCGAGCGGCCCGTCTGCCCACACCGCACCGACCCACCCGCCTGAACGCGTCGTCCCCCCCGGGGCCTCTCGGCAAACGCGTTCGCGCACACGCGTCATGAACGTGCAGGAGCCGGCGCGTCACAGGGCGGGGCCCGGGCCGCGTGCTGGGCCTGGGTGGTCGGCGACGCAGCCGGACACCACGGCACCGCCGTTCAGGCCGCCCGGATCGGTGTGCCACCCTCGGAACACAGACCACTCGTCGCACGCCCGGCCGGCTCTGAGATGCTGGATCGGGTCAGGCCCGGCATCGTGGCCGTTCGTCCGTCCCGGTTGGCCGGGGCGTGGCATCGGCGGTGGCGGCCGGTTCCTGCGCGGCTCTACCGGTGATGTCAGGTTCCGCGGCTCGCCGCAGGCAACGGCGGACGTGGAACGACGGGAGGACATGCCCATGAAGTTCCGGGTGGAACGGGACGAATTCACCGATGCGGTGGCCTGGACGGCACGCACCCTGCCGAGCCGGGCGACCACCCAGCTGCAGGTGCTGGCCGGCCTGCTGCTCGACGCCACCGGCCCGGCGCTCAAGGTCGCCGCGTTCGACTACGAGGTGGCCGCCCAGGGCGAGGTCGACGCGACGGTCACCGAGGAGGGCCGCGGCCTGGTCAACGGCAAGATGCTGGCGGACATCACCCGCTCGCTGCCCGCGGCCCCGGTCGATGTCAGCGTCGACGGCACCCGCCTCGTCGTCGCCTGTGGCAACGCCAGGTTCGCGCTGCCGATGCTGCCCGTCGACGACTACCCGACCCTGCCGCCGATGCCGGAGATCACCGGCCACATCGAGGGCGCCGCGTTCGGCAGCGCCGTCGCACAGGTCGCAGTGGCAGCGGGCCGGGACGACACCCTCCCGGTCCTCACCGGCGTCCGGGTGGAGATCGAGGGCGACACGCTCACCCTCGCCGCCACCGACCGGTACCGGCTCGCGGTACGCACCCTCAAGTGGCGCCCGGCGTCGCCGGATGCGTCCGGCGTCGCTCTCGTTCCGGCCCGCACGCTGCTCGACACCGCCAAGTCGCTGTCGGGGGCTGGCGTGGAGGTCGCCATCGCGCTGGGAACGGGCCCGTCGGGCGAGACCCTCGCCGGCTTCGCCGGGAACACCCGGCAGACCACGACCCGGTTGCTGGAGGGCACCTTCCCGCCCTACCGCAAGCTGCTGCCCGACAGCTCGCCGCTGATCGCACAGCTGGAGATCTCCCCCCTGACCGAGGCCGTCAAGCGGGTGGCCCTCGTCGCCCCCCGCACCGCCCCGGTGCAGCTGACCTTCACCCCCGACAATCTCGTGCTGGAGGCCGGCACCGGTGGTGAGGCGCAGGCGTCCGAGACCCTGCCGGTGACCTACGACGGCCCCGAGCTCACCGTGGCGTTCAACCCCGCCTACCTGCTTGACGCCCTCGGCGCCCTGGAGTCCGACATCGTGCGGATCGGGTTCGCCAGCGACGAGGACGCGGCCCTGGCCGCGAACAAGCCCGCGATCCTCACCGGCAAGGGCGGCGACGACCAGACAGAGATCCCCGACTACCGCTATCTGCTGATGCCGATTCGTCTCAACGGGTGACGTGCATCTCACGCACCTGTCCCTGACGGATTTCCGCTCCTACCCGCGGCTCGATCTGCTGCTGGAGCCCGGGGTCACCGCGTTCGTGGGAGCGAACGGGCAGGGAAAGACGAACCTGATCGAGGCGATCGGATTCGTTGCCACTCTGGGTAGTCACCGGGTCGCAAACGACGCTCCTCTCGTGCGGGAGGGATGTTCAGAGGCCGTGGTCCGCTCCCGGATCGTCCGCGGCGACCGGGCGGCGCTCGTCGAGATCCAGATCATGCCCGGGAAGGCGAACCGGGTCCGGCTGAACCGGGCCCCGTTGCCGCGGGCACGTGACGTCGCCGGGTTGCTCGCCACAGTCCTGTTCGCACCAGAGGACCTGGCTCTCGTCAAGGGAGATCCGGCCGAGCGGCGGCGGTTCCTCGATGAGCTGCTCGTGGCCCGCTCACCGCGGATGGCCGCTGTCCAGGCGGACTACGACCGGGTGCTGAAACAGCGGTCGGCGCTGTTGCGGACCGCCGGCGCCGCCCGGCGTGCCGGTAGCCGGGGCGACCTGCGCACCCTGGAAGTCTGGGACAGACACCTCGCTGATCACGGGGCGGAGCTGCTCGCGGCCCGCCTGGCACTTGTCGAGGAGCTCCGGCCGAGGGTGCGCAGCGCCTACGCAGCGGTCGCCGGGGAGGACTCGCCCACGGATCTCGCCTACCGTTCGAGCGTTCCCGGCACCCCCCGGCCCGCACTCGACGCACCCGACGAGGCGGCGGCCACTGTCCTGTCGAGCGGCGGCGTCGCCGGGAGCAGCACCGGGCGCCACCACGCAGCGGGCGATCGCCCAGCCGGCAACGACACAGCCGACGGATCCTCCGTGAGGTCATCGGCCTCGTCCGGGGAGCCGGCCCCGGACGAGGCCGCGCCGCGGGACACTCCGGTCGCCCCGGCGGTGGGCGCTGGCGCGGATGCCTTGAACGACGCGAGGCCGGGTGCCGTGTCCGGCGCGGGTGGGGCGGGCGGAACAGACGGAGACAGAACGAGTGGAACGGGTGGAGTCGGTGGAGCGGCCCGGCGGGCCGCGGACGCCAGTACGCGGGCCGGCCTCGCCGAGGCCATCCTGGCCGGGCTCGCCGAGGTCCGCTCGCAGGAGATCGAACGCGGGGTCACCCTGGTCGGGCCGCACCGCGACGACCTGCTGCTCTCGGTGAAGGGACGTCCCGCCCGGGGATATGCGAGCCACGGCGAGTCGTGGTCGTTGGCGCTCGCGCTGCGGCTGGCGTCGTTCGAGCTGCTTCGCGCGGATGACCGGGAACCGGTGCTGCTGCTGGACGATGTGTTCGCCGAGCTCGACGCGCGGCGCCGGGCGCGGCTCGGGACCCTCGTCGCGCAGGCCGAGCAGGTACTCGTCACCGCGGCCGTCGGTGCGGACGTGCCCGCCGAGCTGGCCGGCACCCGGTTCGAGGTGGCTGCCGGCGAGGTGCGACGTGTCGGCTGACGACGACGCCGGGCCCGCCGGGTCCGCCGCGCGCGGTGCCGACCTCGCTCGCGAGATGCTGGCGCGCGCGAAGCGGGACGCACGGGCCCGCGATCAGAACAGGTTCGGCCCGCGACAGGGCCGTGCCTCCGGCGCCGCTGTCGGTTCCGATTCCGGTTCCGATTCCGTTGACGGCGACGGCACCGGGGACGCCGGCGGAGGTCACGGTTACGGCTCGCGGCGCGGCCGCCGGGGCCAGGAGCGCCCCGGTGATCCGCCGCCACGGCCACGGCTACCGGGGATCGCGCCACCGGGCCGGGAGTGGCGGACGCCGATGGCGTTGGGCTCCGCCGTCGCGCGGCTGGTGGCGGAGCGCGGCTGGCAGACCCAGGCGACGGATGCCTCGGTGCTGGCGCGGTGGGATGTCCTCGTCGGACCGGACATCGCCGCGCACTGCACGCCGGTCTCGCTGCGTGACGGCGAGCTGGAGCTGGTCGCCGAATCGACGGCGTGGGCAACCCAGCTGCGCATGCTGTCGCGGCAGATCCTCGGGATCCTGCGTCGCGAGCTGGGTCCGCACGTCGTCCGGCATATCACGGTGCGTGGTCCGGCCGCTCCTTCCTGGAGTCGTGGGGGCATGTCAACGCCGGGCGGGCGCGGGCCGCGGGACACGTACGGATGACATTCCGGCTCCCGGGCCGCCTCCCGAGAGCGGGCCCGGTATCGCCCCGGGCGGGCGCTGCGGACCTGATCGGGAGCAGTGTCCGGATCGTCCCGATGGCGCCACCGGCCGGTCGCCCGTCGCAGACGGACGCAAGGCCACGGCCGGTGTGGAGCCGGTAGGGGGCCACACCCGCCCGGAATTCGGGGCCCAGCGCACAGCTGAGAGGGCACCTTGCGTCCGTTACGGCGGGTTGCCGGGTAGACTGAGGAGTACTTCCGTCCAGAACGAGGGGACCTGCCGCGTGGCCTACGACGCTAGTTCGATCAAGGTTCTCGAGGGTCTCGACGCGGTACGCAAGCGCCCGGGTATGTACATCGGCTCCACCGGGGAGCGGGGCCTGCACCACCTTGTCTACGAGGTTGTGGACAACGCGGTGGACGAGGCGCTCGCTGGCTACTGCGACACGATCACCGTGACCCTGCTGGCCGACGGCGGCGTTCGCGTCACGGACAACGGCCGTGGCATCCCGGTGGGCGTGCACCCTGTCAAGAAGATTCCCACGGTGGAGCTCGTGCTCACCACCCTGCACGCCGGTGGAAAGTTCGACGGCAAGTCCTACGCGGTTTCCGGCGGTCTGCACGGCGTCGGCGTCAGCGTCGTGAACGCGCTGTCGACCCGGCTCGACGTCGCGATCGAGCGGGAGGGCCACTCCTGGTTCCAGCCCTATGCGGGCTCCCGTCCCGCGGCACCGCTGGCGAAAACAGGAACCTCGAAGAAGACCGGCACGACGATCACGTTCTGGGCCGACCCGACGATTTTCGAGACCACCACGTACAAGTACGAGACGCTCTTCCGCCGCCTGCAGGAAATGGCCTTCCTGAACAAGGGTCTCTCCATCACGTTGCGTGACGAGCGAGGCCCGGCGGCGAAGGACCCGGCCAGGGCCGCGAAGGCGGTGGCGGCCGCCGCGGCGGCGGACGGCGCGGACGGCTCTCCGGGTGACGTGGAGGCCGACGCCTCCGGAGCGGCTGTCGAGGTCGCGGCAGCCGTCGACGGTTCCGCGGCGGCGGAGGCGGAGGCGGAGGCGGAGGCGCTCGAGGCCGCCGAGCCGACCGAGGTCACCTTCAAGTACGACAACGGGCTGGTCGACTTCGTCGGTCACCTGAACGCGACCAAGGAGGCCATCCACCGCAGCGTGATCTCCCTCGAGGCCCAGGGCACGGGCATCGAGGCGGAGCTGGCGATGCAGTGGAACGGCGGCTACAACGAGTCGGTCTACACCTTCGCGAACACGATCAACACCCATGAGGGCGGAACCCACGAAGAGGGTTTCCGGGCCGCGCTCACCAGCGCGGTGAACGCCTACGCGAAGGACCAGAACCTGCTCAAGCCGGTGAAGGCCGGTTCGAAGAACTCCGACGAGCGGCTGTCCGGCGACGACATCCGTGAGGGTCTCACCGCCATCATCTCGGTGAAACTCGCACAGCCCCAGTTCGAGGGCCAGACGAAGACGAAGCTCGGCAACACCGAGGCGAAGAAGTTCGTCCAGGAGATGTGCTACGCCGCGCTGAAGGACTGGTTCGAGGTCAACCGGACCGAGGCCCGCGCGATCGTCAGCAAGGCACTCGACGCGCAGCGGGCCCGGATCGCCGCCCGCCAGGCCCGCGACCTCACCCGGCGCAAGGGCCTGCTCGGCGGTACCGGCCTGCCCGGCAAGCTGTCCGACTGCCAGTACACCGACCCGGAGCGCTGCGAGCTCTACATCGTCGAGGGTGACTCGGCCGGCGGCTCCGCGAAGGGCGGCCGGGACTCCAAGTTCCAGGCCATCCTGCCGCTGCGCGGGAAGATCCTCAACGTGGAGAAGGCCCGGATCGACAGGGTTCTGAAGAACACCGAGGTCCAGGCGCTCATCCAGGCCCTGGGCTGCGGCATCCACGACGACTTCGACATCGCCAAGCTGCGCTACCACAAGATCGTGCTGATGGCGGACGCCGACGTCGACGGCCAGCACATCCGCACCCTGCTGCTCACCCTGATCTTCCGGTTCATGCGCCCGCTGGTCGAGGCCGGGCACGTCTTCCTGGCCCAGCCCCCGCTCTACAAGATCAAGTGGGGGCGTGAGGACTGGGAGTACGCCTACTCCGACCGGGAGCGTGACGGTCTGCTCGAGCAGGGCGTCGAGGCCGGGCGCAAGCTGCCCAAGGACGCCATCCAGCGGTTCAAGGGCCTCGGTGAGATGAACGCCACCGAGCTCTGGGACACCACCATGGACCCGGACAAGCGGATTCTGCTTCAGGTGACGCTGGACGACGCCGCCGTCGCCGACGAGCTGTTCTCCGTCCTGATGGGCGAGGACGTCGACGCGCGGCGCAGCTTCATCCAGCGCAACGCGAAGGACGTGCGCTTCCTGGACATCTGAGCCAGCCCCCGTCGGGTCGGATCCGGGCTGACCGGGCCGACCGACCCGGCCCGGCGGGCGATCTGGCGTTCCCGATCCCGGCGGACCCGCGAGTGAGCGGCCCGCGGATGGCAGGGCCCGGACCGGGCCACCCCCGCGACCCGGCGCCCGGCCCGCCCCCGCCGACTCATCGCTCCCACTGCCTGGAAGGACCCCGTGGTCGACGTCCTACCCCCGCCCCCCGGCGACCGCATCGAACCCATCGGCATCGAAGTCGAGATGCAGCGGTCGTACCTCGACTACGCCATGTCCGTCATCGTCGGCCGTGCTCTGCCGGAGGTGCGTGACGGGCTCAAGCCCGTGCACCGCAGGGTCCTGTACGCCATGTACGACGGCGGATACCGGCCGGACCGGGGGTACTTCAAGTGCTCCCGCGTCGTCGGTGACGTCATGGGTAACTACCACCCGCACGGCGACACGGCGATCTACGACACCCTGGTCCGCCTCGCTCAGCCGTGGTCGCTGCGGTACCCGCTGGTCGACGGTAACGGCAACTTCGGCTCGCCGGGCAACGACCCGCCGGCCGCGATGCGGTACACCGAGGCCCGGATGGCGCCGCTGGCCATGGAGATGCTGCGCGACATCGACCAGGAGACTGTCGACTTCGCACCGAACTACGACGGCCGCTCGTCCGAGCCGCTGGTCCTGCCCAGCCGCTTCCCGAACCTGCTCGTCAACGGTGCCGGCGGCATCGCCGTCGGCATGGCGACCAACATTCCGCCGCACAACCTGGTGGAGGTCGCCAAGGGCGTGCGGTGGGCGCTGGACCACCCGGACGCCACGCCCGAGGAGCTCCTCGAGGCTCTCCTTGGCCTCATCAAGGGTCCGGACTTCCCGACCCACGGCCTGATCGTCGGCCGCAACGGCATCGAGGACGCCTACCGCACCGGCCGGGGCAGCATCCGGATGCGCGCGGTGGTCAACGTCGAGGAGAACAAGGGCCGCACCCAGCTCGTCGTCACCGAGCTGCCCTACCAGGTCAACCCGGACAACCTCGCCGAGAAGATCGCCGAGCTCGTCCGCGACAACAAGATCACCGGCATCTCGGACGTCCGCGACGAGACGTCCGCCCGGATCGGGCAGCGGCTCGTCATCGACCTCAAGCGTGACGCCGTCGCCAAGGTCGTGCTGAACAACCTGTACAAGCACACCCAGCTGCAGGACACGTTCGGCGTCAACATGCTGGCGATCGTCGACGGGGTGCCCCGCACCCTGCGGCTCGACCAGATCATCTCGTACTACGTCGAGCACCAGATCGAGGTCATCGTCCGGCGCACGCGCTACCAGCTGCGCAAGGCGCGCGAGCGGCTGCACGTCCTGGACGGTCTGCTCATCGCGCTGGACCACCTGGACGAGGTCATCACCCTCATCCGCAACGCAGAGTCGGCGGACGCCGCCCGCGGCCAGCTGATGGAACGGTTCTCCCTCTCGGAGATCCAGGCCATCGCGATCCTGGACATGCAGCTGCGCCGGCTGGCCGCCCTGGAACGCCAGCGGATCACCGACGAGGCCGCCGAGCTGCGGGCCCGGGTCTCCGAACTGGAAGCGATCCTCGCATCGCCGCCCCGGCAGCGCGAGATCATCGGTCAGGAGCTGGCCGAGGTCGTCGAGAAGTTCGGCGACGAGCGACGTACCCGTCTCGTGCCCTTCGAGGGCGACATGTCCGTCGAGGACCTCATCGCCCGCGAGGACGTCGTCGTCACCGTCACCCGCGGCGGCTACGCCAAGCGCACCAAGACCGACCTGTACCGCTCGCAGAAGCGCGGCGGCAAGGGCGTGATGGGCGCGACGCTGCGCGAGGACGACATCGTCGAGCACTTCTTCGTCACCACGACCCACCACTGGTTGCTCTTCTTCACCAACAAGGGTCGGGTCTACCGGGCGAAGGCGCATGAACTGCCCGAACAGGCACGCAGTGCCAAGGGGCAGCACGTCGCCAACATCCTCGCGTTCAGCCAGGACGAGCGGATCGCCGAGGTGATGGCGATCCAGGACTACCAGGCCGCGCCGTACCTGGTGCTCGCCACCAAGCGCGGGCTGTGCAAGAAGACCGCGCTGACCGACTTCGACTCCAACCGGGCCGGCGGCCTGGTCGCCATCAACCTGCGCGACGACGACGAGCTGATCTCGGCCCGCCTGGTCGCTCCCGGTGACGATCTGCTGCTGGTCAGCCGCAACGCCCAGTCCATCCGCTTCCACGCCGACGACGAGCAGCTCCGGCCGATGGGCCGGGCGACCTCCGGCGTGATCGGCATGCGGTTCGACGAGGCGGACGAGCTGCTCTCCATGGACGTCGTCGTGCCGGAGAGCACCGCGGACCTGCTGGTCGCGACCAGCGGCGGCTACGCGAAGCGGACCCCGCTCGCGGAGTACCCCGTCCAGGGCAGGGGCGGCAAGGGAGTCCTCACCGCCAAGATCGTCTCCACCCGGGGCGGACTGGTCGGAGCGCTCGTCGTGGCACCCGACGACCAGCTTTACGCCATCACATCCAATGGCGGTGTGTTGCGTACCGTAGCCAAGGATGTCCGCCGGGCACAACGGCAGACGATGGGCGTACGTCTCATCGACCTGGAGGCCGGTGTGCAGGTGGTGGGTGTGGCGCGCAATGCTGATGCCAACGACGGTGACGGAACCGACGAGACCGTGGGGCCGGACGGGGCGGCCTCCTAGTCTCGGCGATCTGGCGGGCCCAGACGGCCACGTCGCGCCTCGCCGGTGGAACGCCAGGACCACTGGGCGAGAATGCCCACGTGCGACCAGGAGTGGACGGGGAGTATCCGTGAGCGACAGTCAGAATGACCGGCCCGTCCGGTCGGCCGTCCACCGCGCATCCCCGGGCCGCCCGGAGTCACCCGTGAGCGGCGGCCGGCCGGACGACCCCGACCAGACGCGGCGGCCGGACGGCACCGGGTCCGCGGGCCCCGGCGAACCCCGCGCGACGGGCACCGACGGCACGCCGGGGAAGGCCGGAGTGGGGAAGGCCGACCCGGCCGAGGCACCCGCGCCGGGATCGGCCGCGCGGAGCTCCTCGCGGCCGTCCGCCGCCGCCTTGCCGCCGAAGCCGGCCACGCCGTCCTCCTCGGGCGCGTCACCGGCATCCGCGTCCACCCCCGCCGCCGCGCCGGCCTCGGCACCGACGAGATCGGGCTCGCGTGGCGCGGGCGGCGGCAAGGGGAGCGGCGGCGCGGCTGCGGACGGCGGCAGTCCCTTCTTCCAGCGCGGCAAGTCATCCCCGGGCTCCGGTACGGCCGCGGGTTCCGGTACGGCCGCGAGCTCTGGTACGGGTTCCGGCACCTCGGTGGTGGCGAAGACGCCCGGTGGCGGCCCGGCCGTTTCGGGCCCCGCGCCCGCGGGCAAGGGAGGCGCAACCGACCGCCCGGCCCCCGCCCCCCGCGGCAGCGACACCGATCGCGGCAGCGGGGCACGGCCTGCCCCGACCAGAACATCCTCCCGTGACACCGACCCCGCACCCGCCGCCGGCGCTGCCCGGAAGCCGGCCGACGCCAGGCGCCGGACCGGCGCCGAGCCAGCCACCGCAACCGCCACCGGTCAGGGTGGCACCCGGGCGGGCGGAACCGACACGACAAGAAAGCACGATGCGCAGACCACCGTCACGACCCCGGCGGCCCGCCCCGGCGCGCCCGCGGACCGGCCCCGGGACACCGACACGATCTCCCTGGTGCGCCCGAACCTGTCGAAACGCGGGACAGCTTCCCCCACGGGGTCGGGCGCCGCGGACGTGAGGAACCCCACCGACCGGGCAGCCGTCACCGAACGCATGCCCGTCGAACGCCGGCCCACCCCCGAACCGACCCGGGTCGGCGCCGGCTCAGCCGCCACCCGGCCCGTCCCGGCCGACCGCACCGCCCCCTACGACCGCCCAGGCGCGTCGCCCGGCGGACCACCGCCGTCAGGTGGCCTCGGCCCTAACGGGCTCTCCACCGAGCCGCTGGGGCCCACCGGCGCCCCCGGTTCCGCCCGTCCCGGCCCGCTCGGCCCCCCCGGGCCCCAGAGCGGGCCGCGTGGCGCCCAGCGCGGCGGCCACGACGGCTTCGAACCCCTCCGCGGCGACCAGCCCGACCAGGGCCAGCGACGCGGCCCCGCCGGCAGCCGGCGCGCCCGGCTGCGGCTCTCCCGCGTCGAACCGCTGTCCGTCACCAGGCTGTCGTTCGCGTTCTCTCTGTGTGTCTTCCTCATCCTGATCGTCGCCGTGGCGGTGCTCTGGTTCGTCCTCAACTCCATCGGCGTCTTCGACAGCGTCACCGACGCGGCCGACACGCTGACCGACGGCACCAACACCGACGTGTCCGGCTGGCTGTCCTTCGGCCGCGCGATGCAGATCAGCCTCCTCGTCGGCGCGATCAACGTGGTGCTGATGACGGCCCTGGCCACCCTCGGAGCGCTCCTCTACAACCTCTGCGCCGACATGATCGGCGGCCTCGAGGTCACCTTGAGCGACCAGTAGCGGATCAAGCCGCAACCAGGGTGGCGGCGGCCGTCCCACACCCGCCGCCATCCTGTACTCTCATCACCAGCAAGGACCTATAGCTCAGTCGGTTAGAGCGCTTCCCTGATAAGGAAGAGGCCGGTGGTTCAAGTCCACCTAGGTCCACGCGATCGGCTTTGCGTGTTCGCTCCCTTTGGGGAGCTCCCGGGCTCCCGCGGGATTTTGTCGGGGGGTGACCCCCCGAGCCCCCCAGGCGGCGGGCGGGGGTCTGTGGTTTCTGTGGTTGGTCCATGGGTGTGGTGGGTTGGGTCTTTTCCTGGCGCTTATACACATCTCCGAGCCCACAG
>NZ_JBFLUG010000079.1:0-35653 GCF_041008525.1 Parafrankia sp. FMc2
CCACCGCACCCGCCTCCGCCTCCGCCACACCCGCCTGCGCTTCCGCCACACCCGCCTGCGCTTCCGCAGCCGCCGCCGAACGCGGCCCATCCTGCGCCGATTCCACCGTTTCCGAGCCCACCGCCTCGCCGCCTGGACCCGGAGCGGGTGCCGCGGAACGAAGCAACGGGGACCGGAGCCGCTCCGCAGCCGACGTCGGCGGAGAAGCCGACGAGATCGAAGGTGACGAAGCCGTGCCAGCCTCGTTCGAGGCCCCCTCCGTGCGCCGCGTCACCCGAGCCGCCCACGTCTCCAGCGGTTCGTGAACCCACTCCGGCGGCGCTGGTGCGTGCGGCGGCCAGCTCACGCACGACCCTTCTGATCGCCGCCTGCGTCGAGACATCGGAACGCCGGTAGGCATCCCGCAGCAGGCGGCCATCAGGATCCCTGGCCGCGTAGGACCGCAGATCCCTGGTGAGGAAGTAGAAGAGCAGCCGCTCCGCCTCGTCCTCGGGATACCAGCCCGCCTGGCGCACCACCGCCAGTGCGGGTGCGCTGTTCCGCGCCAGCCGGCACAGATGTTCCCGGGCCGCGCCTGGAGGAAGCTGCAGCAGCAGCCGCCGGCATTCCTCCGCCTGGCCGGGGAGCAGTGGATTACCGGCACCTTCCAGCAGGACGTCGGCCGTCTGCCACTCAGTCGGATCGAGCGTGTCCGGCCGGCCCTTGAGAACCGCGACCATCGGATTCTCGCCCACCGCCCGGGGAAGGTTCGGATTGTTCGCTATCGCCCTCAGGTGCGTGTTACCCGAACCCGAGCCGCGCTTCTCCAGCCAGCACTGGACGAGAGCCGCCAGCAGCGCGGGGTGGTCAGTCGCGGCGAACACGGCGGCGAGGTCCTGTGACCACCCGCCCTGCTCCGACAGCTCCTGAGCCAGCGCACGGGGCGTTCGCTCCCTCAGCTCCGCCGTCGTCACGCTGCGGCGGCCGTCACCGTCCAGACGGAGGTTGGATGTTTCATCCAGAAAAGCCACGACCCGGACCTTCGGTTCGTGGCTCGCGGCCGGAGCAGATACCAGGAGCAGGGCTACGACGCAACGTCGACTCGCAGCCGAGAAACGACCGGACACCCATTCATGAATCAGGGCGGTGATGAGGCCCGGATCACCCTCACAGGCCGCTTCCAGCGCCGCGCGAGCCAGCGGTGCCGCCTTCCCTCTCGGTCGGGAGGCAACCGCGACAAGCTCCCGGAGCGACGACCTGTCGCGATCCTGCTCGAACTGGTCGATCAGTCTCCGCGTTACCCGCTCCGCCCGCCACGACCCCCACCGCTGCTGCTCCTCCGGAACCCGCAACCCCATGATGCGACCATCCAATCAGAGAACGCCGGCGGCAATCAGCCGGAAAGTGCGATGTCGCGACTTTCCACCCGCTCCCCGCATTTGTCAACGTCGCAAATTATCGGGGTCCCGTGGTCCCGATCCTTCCGCTTCGATCACCGATCCTGTCGCGGACAACTATGTCGAGTACCTGACATCAGGGCGTGCGACGGATCGGTGGACAGCGACGGATTTCCTCGGCAGCACACGCTGGGGGCACCGCCGCCAGCCCAACCAACCCTCATAGGCCGCCACACCCGCCGCCACACCCGCTCTCTTCATGTCCGCAGCCATATTTGCGTACCTGCTCCCCCGCGGAATCGCTCCCGCATCCGCCATCCGTAACGAATCCGCGGCCGCCACGACGCTTGCGCCCGCCCCGGCCGGGCCCGGTGCGAGTGCGGGGCCGGGTACGGCGGCCGGGTGCGGCGAAAGCCCTGGCCGCTCCGCAGCCGACATCGGCGGAGAAATCACCGAGATCGAAGGTCACGAATCCGGCCCAGTCCCGCTCGGCGTCCTCTGTGGGCACCGCCGTTCCCGGCCTGCCCGCGTCTTCGGATCCCGCTGAGCCTGCACAGGCGGGCTGGATGCGCGCGGTATCCAGCTCCCGGACGAGCTGCCTGATCGTTGACTGTGTCAGGGGGTCGGAACGCCGGTACGCAATGCGCAGGAGCCGGCCATCGGGATCCATGCCCGCGTACGAGCGCAGGTCACGCTTGAGGAAGAAGAAGAGCAGCCGCTCCTCGGTGTCGCTGGGAAGCCAGCCCGCCTCCCGCATCACGGCACGCCCCGCCGGGCTCCTCCGTGCCCGTCGGCACAGGTAGTCCCGAGCGGCGCCCGGAGGCAGCCGCAACAGCAACCGCCGACACTCCTCGCCCAGGCCGGGCAGCGATCGGTCCTCGATACAGTCCAGCATGACGTCGACCGTCTGCCATTCGGTGACATCCAGGAGATCGAGCCGATTCCTGATGATCGCCACAGCGGGGTTCTCGCCGGTTGACCGAGGAAGGTTCGGGTTCCTCCTGATCGCCTCGAGAAGCACATCACCCGAGTCCGAGTAGCGCTTCTCCAGCCAGCACTGGACGAGCGCCTCGAGCAGCCCGGGATGATCGGTCGACGCGAAGACGACGGCGAGTTCCCGCGACCATCTCCTCCGCTCCGACAGCTCCTGGGCAAGGGCCCGACACGCACGCTCCGCCACCCTCACGTCGTGGCCGTCACCGCCCGTCCGGAGGTTTCTCGTCTCGTCCAGAAAAGCCACCACCCGAGGCTTCGGTCCATGGTGCCCAGCTGGCACGGAAGCCAGGAGATGACCGATGACGTACCTTCGGCCCGCCGTGGAGAACCAGCCGGACACCCATGCACCGATCAGCTCGGCGACGATGGCGGGATCGGCTTCGCATGCCTCTTCAAGGGCTGCGTGAGCCAGCGGCGCCGCCTTCCCGCGCGGCCGGGAGGCGACCGCGACCAGCTCCCGGAGCGAAGACCCGTCACTGTCCTCACCGAGGCGGGCGATCAGCCGGCGTGTCACCCGCCTGGCCCGCCACGAACCACACCACCAGCGCTCCTTCGGAACCTGCATGCTCATGATGCGACCATCCAATCCCCGAACACCCGCCACGATCAGGCGGGAATCCAATGGGGCGACTTTCCGCTCGCCTTCGAGAAATGTCAACGTCGCAGAAAATCGGGGTTCCACGGATTCAACAGAATGTCGGCGTCAGGCAACGACCGTATCGGGGACAACTATGTCGAGCAGCCGACAGGAACGGCCCCCGATCAGGCACGCGCCGGAATTCAATGGCCACGGGAGCATGTTCTCCGCGTGACTGCGGGAGTGCACGGTCCACGCGACAGCCGCCTCGTTTTCGACTCCCTGCTTCCGGCCGACGGCACAGGCCCGGTCGCAGTGGTGGTCAGCCGCCGCGCGGAGCGAACATGATGATCGCCATGCCGGCAAGGCACACCGCGGCGCCGACGACGTCCAGCCGGTCCGGGCGATAGCCGTCGGCGACCATCCCCCAGGCGATCGAGCCCGCGACGAAGACTCCCCCGTACGCGGCCAGGATGCGTCCGAACTCGCCGTCCGGCTGCAGCGTCGCCGCGAACCCGTACAGACCGAGCGCGATCACGCCGGCACCGACCCACAGCAGGCCACGATGCTCACGCACGCCCTGCCACACCAGCCACGCCCCCCCGATCTCGAACAGGGCGGCGACCGTGAAGAGCGCGAGGGAGCGGACGACAGTCACAGGCATGCTCCTTCGGCAGACGGCGGACGGTGCCGATCCCACGATGCCCGGACAGCCGGACGTCCAGCGCGGGCGGCACGGGCGGCACGGGCGGCACGGGCACCACGACGGTAACCATCCCGGCTGACGCCCGAAAGGGCAGTCGGGCGCGCTGCTCGCGCAGGGGCTCCGGTCAGGTGCCGCAGGGCGATGCGGCCAGACCGGGCGAGGCCGGGACGGAAGCCGCCCAGTCCGGGCGCAGGCGGTCGTCCGGGGTCGGCGCCCAGCCACCGGGGCCCAGGGCGTAACGCCAACGCGGCCCGGACGTCAGGAACAGGTCGAGGGCCTCGATGAGCCGGTCCACGTCCGCAACGGAAGAACCGACACCGACGCTGGCCCGCAACGCCCCGGCAGGCGCACCCAGCTGGTCGAGCAGCGGGTGCGCGCAGAACCGGCCGGCGCACAGGCTGATGCCGTGCTCGGCGGCGAGGTAGGCAGCGGCGAGGTCCGTCGCGGCACCCGCTGCGCGGTCCCCGGCGAACGTGAAGGTCACGACCCCGACCGGGGCGCCGACGCCGGTGTCGGGGGTGCCCGTGGCGGTGGTACCGGTACCGGAGATGCCCGTGGCGGCGGGCCAACGGGACAGGACGCGGAGGTCGGGCAGGCCGGCGAGACCCTGCACCAGCCTGTGTCGCAGCGCTTCGTCGTGCTCGACGAGAGCGTCCGCCGGCAGCGCCCCCAGCGCGCGGCAGGCGGCGGCGAGCGCGACCGCACCAGGCAGGTTCGGAGTGCCCGCCTCGTGCCGCGCGGGGGCGTCAGCCCAGGCCACCGAGGTCACGGTGACGTCCCGCACCGCACCCCCACCGGCCAGGTAGGGGGGCGCCGCGTCGAGCCAGTCACGCCGGCCGACAAGCGCCCCGGCACCGAACGGTGCGTAGAGCTTGTGGCCCGACAGCGCGAGGTAGTCCACGTCGAGGCCGGCCAGGTCGATCCGGCGGTGCGGAGCCAGCTGGGCCGCGTCCACGAACAGCCGGGCCCCCGCGGCATGGGCAAGTGCGGCGAGGCGGGCGAGCGGGAGCCGCTCCCCGGTCACGTTGGAGGCTCCCGTCACCGCCAGCAGCGCGGTCGGCTCGGCGCGCAGCTCGGTGGCGAGCGCGTCGAGGGTCTCCTCCGGAGTCGGGCGGGCGGCCACCACCCGGCGCCGCACCGCAGACCACGGCAGCAGGTTCGCGTGATGTTCCAGGTCCAGGACCACCACCCGGGCGGCCCGACCGGCCGCATGCCCCACGCAGTGCGCGAGCAGGTTCACCGCGTCGGTGGTGTTGCGGGTGAACACCACGGCGTCGTCGCGCCGGGCACCCAGGAAACGTCCGACCTCCGCCCGCGCGCCTTCATACACGGCGGTGCACACCTGCGAGCCGAAGCCGGCGCCGCGGTGCACACTCGCCGAGTACGGCAACAGCTGCGCGACCTGTTCCGCGACGGTGACGAGGCTCGGGGCGCTCGCCGCGTAGTCGAGGTTGGTGTGGCGGGCCCGTCCCCCGCCGACCAGCGGCACCTCCAGGTCGCCTCCGACGACGGGCAGCAACGCCTCCCGCCCCGGGCCCGACAGGTGCGGAGCAGGGGGCGGGGCTGACGATCCCGACAGGATGGGCCGGTCTGATGGGTTTCGGCGAGCGAGCGGGACGGTGATCCCGGAAGTGGCCTGATCCAGCGCAGGCTGAACAGAGGGCACGGCCGTGGCTCCTTCGGGTCCATCGGACCCCGGCGAGGGTCCGCACTTGCCGAGCCGGACACCCCGACACGGCCTGGTCACAACCGGGGGCACCCCGCCGCGGAGGAGGGTTGCCGGCCAGCAAGCCCGGACTTGACGCTGGCACTCTTGACCTGGTCGAACACGTGCGCGACGCGCTTACAACGAAAGCGCGCAGCGGCACCTACAGTCACCGTCGGCGACGCAGATGCGCGAACACTATACCTCTCTCGCCGCGCTTTCCCTACCAGAACCATCGAGAAAGCGGGACGGACGCTGCACCTGCCGGCCCGCACGCCTGCAGTGATCAGGCGTGCGGGCCGGCAGATCTCTGTCCGGCCGGGTCAGGCCGTTGGTGCTGTGGTTGTCGGAATCGACGCGGACGGCGTCGCGGACGGCGTCGCGGACGGCGTCGCGGACGGCGTCGCGGACGGCGTCGCGGACGGCGTCGCGGACGGCGTCGCGGACGGCGTCGCGGACGGCGTCGCGGACGGCGTCGCGGACGGCGTCGCGGAGGCCGGGGGGATGGTCGGCAGCCGCAGGACGGATCCTTCCGCGCCGGTGACGATGGTGACGTCGACCGGCGTGGCGTTCGGTGTCAGCGCGTTGGCCGCGCCCCCCGAGATCCGGACGGCGACGCGGTGGCCGGCGGCGAACTGGTAGTGGTTCGCACGGATTCCGATCTCGAACGTCGTGACCGCGCCGACCGCCACCGGAGTCGGCGACGTGTGCGACTCCCGGTGACTCGCCCGGAGGAACCCGTCATTCACCAGCGTGGTCGTCCCGTCCGCGGCCACGTCGAGGAGTTCCACATAAAGATTCGCGTCGCTACCTGACAGCGAGGCGCGTAGGCGCAGTGTCGGATGACCGAAGATGGCCCTCGGCTCGGTCAACGGCGCAGTCCGGAAGGTGACCGAGCCCCCGGGAGCCGTGGGGTCGGCCGGCTGGTGAAAGGTCGGCGACCCGGCGGATTCCGCCGGAGCGGATGACGCACCGCCCGCACCCGCACCCGCACCTGAACCCGTGCCCTGGCCGGTGCCCTGTTCCGACAGAGTGCCCTCGCCGGTGAGAGAAAGGGTTCGGGTGCCCACGGTGTTGCGGGGGCTGTAGTTCACGATCTCGCGCCAGCCGGCACCACCGGCGTCGGGCCGCTCATAGCTGACAAATATCGGCCTGGGCGGAATGGGGACGGCGGGCAGCTTCTTCACCCAGTGGTCGAACCAGGCGAGCAGCAGGCCGGGGGCGAGACCCGTCGGGTCGCAGAGCCCGGTGCAACCGGGGAAGGCGATCGGCGAGCGGTGCGGCCACGGGCCGTAGACAGCCCAGGTGCGGTCGAGGGCGCCTTCGATGTTGGCCAGAGCGCCGGAACGGAAGTAGCCGTCGATCCAACCTCCCATGGCGAGTACAGGCACCTTGATCCGGTCATACCTGCCGGCGAAGGACCGGCTCTGCCAGTAGTCGTCGAAGGTCGGATGCTGGCGGTTGGTGGCGTACTCGGCGGCGGCGTCGATGCGGCCCTGGCTCAGGAACTGGGCGGTGGGCGGCCAGTTGTCGATCGCGCCGTTCTCGGTGGTCTTGATGCCGCCGGGGTAGATCACGTCGTCGTAGAGGCTGGCCGGCGACTGGAGCGGAGCGACGGCCACCAGGTGCGGCGCCTGCTCGATGGCCGCGCCGTAGCTTGTCTGGCCGCCGTAGCTCTCCCCGAACATGCCGATCCGACCGTCGGAGAACGGCTGGACCGCCAGCCACTCGACCAGGTCGCGGGCGTCCTTCTGATCCTGCGCCGACCCCGCGTTCTGCCAGGTGCCCCCGGACCTGCCGGTGCCGCGGACGTTGCAGATCAGGGTGTTGTAACCCCGGGTCACGAAGTACTCCGCCTCGCCCTCATAGGAGGTTCGAAGCTCCGCGTAGGGCGTGAACTCGACCACCAGACCGGGGAACTTCCCCTCGGCAGGTGCGCCGTTCGTCGCCGGCCGCAGCAGCGAGCAGTCGAGCGCGGTGCCGTCCGTGACAGACACCGACACGGTGGAGCGCGTCGACGCGAAGGTCGCCTCCCGGGTGTAACCCCACCAGGCCCGGGTGGTGCTCGACAAGGGCGCGGACATGACCCCGGGTACTGCGCCCGGGCCCTCGCCGCCGCCCGAGGGTAAGCAGCCCGCCAATGCCATCACCATGGCGGCTGTGACCGCCAGAACGGCCCCGGTGCGCCCGGCCGCCCGGGATCGTCGTACGCCTCGCCGACGTTTCCTAGGCATCCGTTTCCTTTTCTGCTATAACCGCCCCCGCCCGCTCAGATCGCAGCACTGAACTCAATCCAGTTCCCTCATCTGACACCTCATGCCCGATTGTCATGATCAGGCGAGAGCATAGGACTGCCGAGCAGGCCGGACAATCACCCGATGGTGCCTCCACCGGGCGCCATCACCAACGCGCCGAACCCAGTCGATGGCCTTTTTCTCGCGGCGCGAGGCCTCTGTCCGGCGAGGCACCGAGGCCTCGGACGGCGCCCTCAGGCGATCTGGGTGCCACCGTCGACGGACAGGACCTGGCCCGTGATGAACGCCGCGGCGTCAGAGGCGAGAAAGACGGCCGCGGCGCCGATCTCGGCGGGGAAGGCGAACTGGCGTTGCAGCAGAGTCCTGCGGCCGATCGAGTGCATCTCGTCGCCGCGGGTCGCGGCGAGTCGCGCGAAGACGCCGTCCGGGTGCCAACGGCTACCTGTGCTGACCTCTTCGCCGGGATTCTGCGGAGGTGTGCCGTAGGGCGCGATCGCGTTCACGGTGATGCCCTGCCTGCCGACCTCCTTGGCGAGGACCTTGGTGAACGCATGCACCGCACCCTTCATCGCCGAGTAGACCGCCAGCAGGGGGTCGCCGACAATTCCAGATGTCGATCCGATATTGATGATCCGCCCGCCCTCCTTCGCGATCATCCCGGGAAGCACAGCATGGGTGCAGTTCAGGGTGCTCGTGATGTTCACGGCGATGTCCTGCTCCCACGTCGCCGGATCCGAGTCGACGAACGCATCCAGGTCAACGTTGCCACCGACGTTGTTCACCAGCACATCCACCGTGCCGAAGCGTCCCTGCACCGCGGCGACCATGCCCCCGACCTGGCCGCGGTCGGTGACATCGGCAGCGTGCCAGAGCACATCCGCGGCGCCCTGCTCCCGCAGCTGTTCGCAGACGCGCCGGCCCTGCGCCTCATCCCGACCGACGACGACCACGACTGCCCCCTCGGCCGCGAACGCGAGGGCGATCGCCCTGCCGATGTTGGCGTTGCCACCGGTGACGACCACGGTGCGACCAGCCAGTCCGGTCTCCATCCTGGTTCTCCTGTCAGCTGGTCGGAGGGTCGGCGAGGACCCTTCGTGCCGCGGCCTCGACGCAGGCCGTCGGAAGCATCGAAGCGCCGAGGACGCCGAAGACCCCGTGCGGTTCGTCAGGGCTGCGATGGTGACCCAGTCTCTCCTCGAACACGTGCCTCGGGCCAGCGGCCTCCGCGCACCCGCGGAGCGAGCCCGACGCCAGCTGTCCAGGGCCGCGCCTCCGCCGCCCATCCCGGCCTGTGTGGCTCCGCAGACTTTCGGTCTCCGACCGAGGGGAACAGGAACGACAGTCACCAACCAGCCGCTACGGATCGTGCGACGGACGGCGGGAAACGTGGCATGCGAGTCCCTCAGAACCATCAGCGCGATGGGCTCGATGATCACCGCTCTGCCGGTGGTCAACGCCATTCCCGCGGTGGTGGCCGCCCGGCCGGGCATCGTCACGTACGCCGATCTGCCGACCGTCGCCTCCCGGCTGACCGTCAGGAACTGACGGTGTTCGGGCGACCTCAGCGATGTTCTACGGCTGGGAGAGGTCGATCGTCGCGGGAAAGGGGGCCGACACCGTGACCACGCCAGCGTGGACGTCGCCATCCCGGTAGATCCTGGTGGCCGGATCGAGGACGTGGGTGTGGACGAGCGGGACACCGCCGGCGGGCTGCTCCATCCGCCAGTAGTACGTGATGCCGGCCCTCGCGTACTCGCCGGCCTTCACGAACCGGTCGGTGGACTCGGAGCCTGGCGAGACGATGTCGGCCACGATCTCGATGCCCGCGCACTGCTCCTCGGACCACGAGTCGTACTGCGCGGCCGTGATCTGCTCATGCATCCAGGCGGGAGCGATCATCTCCACGGCGATGACGAACCTCCTCAGCCGACACGACCGGTCCGGTCCCTACCACCCAGCGGCACGCTCACGCCTGTGACGGCCTGATCGTCGGGCCCGCGGACCTGGGTGCGCCCTCGACGGCAAGGCGTTCGCAGCGTCGTTTCCCCCACTCCCCCAGCGAGCGAAGGGCGTCGTTGAGTGACGTGCCGTGCTCGGTGAGGGAGTACTCGACCCGGGGCGGGACCTCGCGATACACCTCGCGGTGGACCAGGCCGTCCTCCTCCATCTCGCGCAGCTGCTGGACAAGCATTTTCTCGCTGACGCCAGGAAGGCCGCGACGCAGTTCGCCGAACCGCCGGGTTCCGTGGTTGTTCAGCTCCCAGAGGATCAGCGACTTCCATTTCCCTGACACCACGTCCATACCCGCATCGATGCCGCAGACGTAGGGACCGCGCCGCGCACTCGTCACCATCAGAACCTCCACCTCGCCCCAGCTGGACACTGACCTCCAGGTAAGTACTGAACAAAATAGTAGGTACTTGCCGGTGTGAAGGGTTCACAGGGAGGGTCGGTACGGCACGCCAGCCAGACCGCCGAACAGAGCGAGGGACAATCCATGACGACCCGCACGACCTTCCTGGGCCTCGGCGAGATGGGCAGCGCGCTCGCCGCCGCCGCTCTCGACGCCGGCCGACCCTCCGTGGTGTGGAACCGCACGCCGGGCAGGGCAGCGGCACTCGGCGAGCGCGGCGCCGTCGTCGCCCGGACCGTGGACAGCGCGATCACCGGCGATGGGCCGATCATCCTGTGCCTGCTCGACCATCAGTCCGTGCACGCTGTGATCGATCCGGTCGCCGCCAGCCTGGCCGGACGCACCATGATCAATCTGACGACGACGACACCGGGCCAGGCCCGCGAGCTCGCGGCCTGGGCGACAGAGCACGGCGTCACCTACCTGAACGGCGCGATCATGGCCGTACCCGAGATGATCTGCCACCCCGGCGCGGTGATCTTCTACAGCGGTGCCGAGGCCGCCTTCGAGGAGAACCGGAAACTGCTCGATCTGTGGGGGCAGAGCGACTACTTCGGGACCGACCCCGGTATGGCCTCGCTCCGCGACATGGCGATGCTCGTCGGGATGTACACGATGTTCGCCGGCTTCCTGCACGGTGCGGCGATGGTCGGCACCGCGGGGGTGTCGGCTGCCGAGTTCGCCCGACGCCAGACCCCTTTCCTCGCCGCCATGACCGGTCAGCTGGCCGGTCTCGCCGCCACGGTGGACGCCGGGGACTACGCCGGGGCGGGCCAGCAGAGCCTCGAGTTCACCGAAGCCGCACTGGCCTCGCTGGTGACGGCCAGCCTCGAAGCGGGCGTCCAGGTCGATGTGCTGCGGCCCGTCCACGACATCGTTCGCCGCCAGATCGCTGCCGGACACGGTCGGGCGGGCACCGCCCGCATCGTCGAAGAGCTCAGGAACACCCGATGAGCGGCGAGGGCGTCCTGCCCCCTGTGACGGTCATCGGCCTTGGCCCGATGGGCCGGGCGATGGCCGCGTCCCTGCTGCGGTCCGGCCATCCGGTGACGGTGTGGAACCGCACCGCGCGGCGGGCCGACGACCTCGTCGCCGGCGGCGCCACGCTCGCACCCACCCCGGCGGCTGCGGTCGCCTCCAGTGAGCTGACCATCCTCAGCCTCACCGACTACCAGGCGATGTACGACATCCTCGGCCCGGTCGCCGAGAGTCCGGGGCGCTCCGGTGTTCCTGACGGCTCCGGTGTTCCTCGCGGCTCCGGTGCACTTGACGGCAGGGTCCTGGTCAATCTCAGCTCGGATACACCCGACGCCTCCCGGCGCGCGGCGGCCTGGGCAGCCGGACACGGCGCGACCTTCGTGACCGGAGGCGTGATGGTGCCCGCGCCCGCGGTGGGCGGCCCCGGGGCATATGTGTTCTACAGCGGGCCGCGCGCGGTGTTCGACGTCCACGAACCGATGCTCGGGCTGATCGGCGAGCCCAGGTACCTCGGGGAGGACCCGGGGCTGGCCCAGCTCTTCTACCAGGCGCACCTCGACGTCTTCCTCACCGCGCTGTCGAGCCTGCTCCACGCGACCGCGCTCGTCACCGCCGCCGGGGTCCCGGCCGCCGACTTCCTGCCCGGTGCGCTGACCACCCTCACCGCCATCCCGGCGATGATCGGAGACGGAGCGGACCTCGCCCGACGTCTGGAGGCCGGCGAGCACCCCGGCGACCTCAGCACAGCACAGATGATGGGCGCGACAGCAGACCACATCGTGTGGACGAGCGAGCGGGCGGGCATCGACACACAGCTACCGAGAGCCGTCAAGGCACACTACGACAGAGCCATCGCCGCCGGTCGCGGCACCGAGAACTGGACCGTTCTCTACGAGACGCTCAGAGCTGGCGACTGAACGACGACCAGAACCGCGGTCCTCGCCGAGATCACCACGTGTGTTGACCACCTTTCAGATCACGGGGAGGTGCGGGGGCCGCAGCAGGGTGCGGTCGCCGTCGAAGCCGTGGCTCAGAGCTGCCGCGACGTCCTCGTGCGGCGTGCCCAGCCGGACCGCGCTGATCTCGTCAAGACGTCGACAGTGCTGTTCGCCGAGTTCCAGCTCGAGGGAGCGCAGGTACTGCTCGAGATGGGACAGCGTGCGAGGCCCGACGATCGGGATCAGCGCGGTCCGGGCCGCCAGGGCCCGTCGACGCAGCCAGGCCAGCGAGACCTGGACCGCGGTGCTGCCGATCTCGTCGGCGACAGCCAACACCTCGTCGACGACGGCACGCTGTGCAGCGGTGCGCTCGACGGCGTCGCCGCGGACGCTCAGCCGGCCTTTCCCACCCTGCCGGTACTTGCCGCTGAGCAGACCTCCGGCCAGCGGCGAGTACAGCAGAACTCCCAGGCCATGGGCCTGCACCATCGGTAGCAGTTCACGCTCGGCGGAGCGTTCGGCCAGGCTGTACTCGGTCTGGATGCCGACCAGCGGGGCGAGCCCGCGCAGGTCCGCCCGGACCGCGGCGCCGGCGACCCGCCAGGCCGGAAAGTTGGACAGTCCACCGTGCCGGATCTTCCCAGCGCGGCTCAGGTCGTCGAACCCCGCCAGGATCTCGTCGATCGGGGTGGTCCCGTCGGGAAAGTGCGGCATGAAGACGTCGACATAGTCCGTGTTCAGTCGACGCAGGCTGGCCTCCAGGGACCGAATCATGGTCTTGCGGCTGTTGCCGGTCGTGCCAGGGCGGGGCTGGTCCTGCCTCGTCCCGCCGTACTTGGTGATCACGACGAAGTCGTCCCGGCGACTGCCGAGCAGCTCGCCGAGCACGGTCTCGGACTGCCCGTCCTGGTAGAGGTTGGACGTGTCGAACGTCGTGCCGCCGGCGGCGGCGAAGGCGTCGAAGATCTGACGCGAGCCGTCCCGGCCGGCGCCGGTGTCGGCCGTGCCGAAGTTCGCGGTCCCGAGCGCGTACTCCGACACCCGCAGGCCGGTGTGCCGTCCGAAGGTCTGGTAGCGCACGAGGGCTCCTGGGGATGCGTCGCGAGGTAGGCTTCCCGCACCGTACCAAGTAAAACGAGGGGTCGTTCTTTATGCCGAGAGTAGGGCAGGCGCACCTCGACGCCCGGCGGCAACAGATTCTGGATGCCGCCCGCACCCGCTTCGCCAGCCACGGTTTCGCCCGGACCTCGATGGCCGACGTCGTCGCGGAGTCAGGGCTCTCCACCGGGGCGATCTACCGGTACTTCACCAGCAAGGACGAGATCGTCATCGCTGTCTGCGAGCAGGCGGGCACTTCCCTGCCGAAGGTGCTGACCATCGAGGCTGTGCGTAGTTTTCTTGAGCATGTGAGAACGTTGGCGCGGGAGACGGGCCATGCTCGGCTGGTAGCCCAGATCTATGCCGAGGCGGCGGTGTCCCCAGCGCTCGCAGCGATCGTCCAGCGGCAACTCCTCACGATGCGCACGGCGGTCGCCGAGCTGTTGGCTGACCGTCAACCCGACGATGCCCGGCGAATCGCCGAGGCCTTCGTGGCCCTGTGCAGCAGTTACAGTCAGCAACTGGCCGTCCGTGGCGATCTGGACCCCGAGCCCTTCGCCTCCGCACTCATGGCGATCGTCAGGGGATAACCGAGGGCCCCGACCTGGGCAGGACCCCGACCTGGGCAGGCCTGTGACCTGGGCAGGACCGTGAGCCGGACCCGCAGGGTGACCCAGCCTTCGAGGCCGGCCGCGCGTTCGAACGCCGCTGCCGTTGCGTCGCGGGAACAGCTGCCGTGTGGTGCGCGGCTACCCCGCGATGTCGCTCTGCGCGGCCAAGCCGAGGAGGACTGTCCTGATGGCGGCGTCGAGGGACTCGCGGAACGGCGGATTCATGAAGGCCAGGGCCGGCTCGACCTGATAGGCGGCAACCAGGGCCGGCGCGGGATGGCCGCGGGTCCACAACGCGCCGACGAGAGCGATGAGCAGACCGGCCGCCTGCGCCGATCGCGGCTCGTCGAGCTCGGGAACGAGACGGCGGAGCAGGGCGGCGAGCCCGACCATGCTGTCCCGCGCCCCCCGCTTGTACCGAAGCGCCACGTCCGTGGAGACGTTCCGTTCCAGGACGGCGGCCTGGGCGCTGAGGAGTTCACACAGCTTCGGATGGGCATCGAACGACGCGGCGAGCCCGGCCGCCAGCTCACCGGCCCGAACGGACACCGGAGCCGACGGGTCGACCGTCGGCGGGAGCTTCCCGGTGATCTCGACCAGAAACCCGGCGGCGGCGTCGGCCAGCAGGTCGAGCAGGACCGCCTCGCGCGACTCGAAGTAGCGCAGGACGTTGGACTTCGCCAGCCCCACGCGGCGGCTGAGCTCGTTGAGGCTCATCGCCGACACCGGCATCTCGTCGAGCATCGCGGCCGCCGTCCTGAGGATGCCCTCACGGCGTTCCGTGCGCTGTACCTCGCTCCTCGCGCGCTGGAAGCCTGCCATGCCTTCCAGCTTAGAAGACCGTCGGTCTCTTGACTACAGACCGTCGGTCTTTTATGTTCCAAGAGACCGCCGGTCTGTTCTGTGTCCTGACCTCCGCCCCGACGTCCGACCCCGGCGGCCGGCCGCTCCTCCGTCCCCCCGTTGGAAGGAACTGTCATGGCTCGCAAGGTCGCCCTGGTCACCGGCGCCTCCTCAGGCATCGGTGACGCCACCGCCCGTCGCCTTCACGAGGCCGGCTTCGTCGTGTACGGCGCCGCCCGGCGCGTCGACCGGATGGCGGAGCTCGCCGCCGCAGGCGTGCGTACCATCGCCCTCGACGTCACCGACGAAGCCTCCACCCAGCAGGCTGTCACCGAGATCCTCGCGGCCGAGGGCCGCGTCGACGTGCTCGTCAACAATGCCGGCTACGGCTCGTACGGCGCGGTGGAGGACGTCCCGATGTCCGAGGCCCGCGCCCAGTTCGACGTGAACCTCTTCGGGCTCGCGCAACTCACGCGGACGGTCCTGCCGACCATGCGCGCCCAGGGCAGCGGCACCATCATCAACATCAGCTCGATGGGCGGTCGGTTCGCCACTCCCCTGGGCGCCTGGTACCACGCCAGCAAGTTCGCCGTCGAAGGTCTCAGCGACGCGATGCGCCTGGAGCTGAGGCGGTTCGGCATCGACGTCGTCCTCGTCGAGCCCGGCCTGATCCGAACGGAGTGGGGCGCCATCGCCGCCGACAAGCTCCGTGCCACCTCGGGACACGGCCCCTACGCAGAGCAGGCCGGCGCCATGGCCACATCATTGGAGAACGGCTCACGACCCGACGCGCGGCGGACCTCGCCGCCCACCGTCATCGCCGACGCCGTGGCGAAGGCCGCGACCGCCCGCCGCCCCCGCACCCGGTACACCGCCGGCTACGGCGCCCGTCCGCTCATCCTGCTCAGCAAGGTCCTGCCGGACCGCGTCTTCGACGCCTTCATCACGCGCACCACTGGTTCAGCAGCCTGACGATGGCCCCAGCGCCAGTTCGCCAGGCGCGGAACCGACTGCCCGCAGAATTCGTGGCCTGGCAGGCCTCGTCCACAGACTCACGTCCCGGCGATGTGGTTGTCGCGGTGGCGCCTCGGGTGGGTAGGGAACATCCGGAAGTCGCACTCCCGGACATCACGGCGCTGGCCGTGGAACCCGGCGCGTTCCGTCGCCCGGCGCCCCGCTCGGGCACGGTATCGAAAGGAGAGCGGACGCCGCCTACCAGGGTGCCAGCGAAGGCGAGCCCCGTAGCGTGGACAAGCCCTTCTACCGCACCGACGACGTGCACGGCATGGCCGACTTCATCGCCGGCTACCCGGGGGTGGACGTCGAGCGTCTGGGCGCGCTGGGCATCTGCGGCGGCGGCGGGTACACGTTGAAGGCAGCGCAGACCGACAAGCGGTTCCGCTCCGTCGCCACGGTGAGCATGTTCAACTCCGGCCGGGTCCGCCGCAACGGGTTGCAGGACTCGCAGCTGGACACCGTCCAGGACCGGCTGCGGCAGGCGTCCGCGGCCCGTGCCCAGGAAGCGGCCGGCGGGGAGGTGCGCTACGCCGGGGATGCGGACCTCACCGATGAGCAGATCGCGGCCCAGCCGCTTCTGATGATTGCCGGAAGCAAGGCCGACACCCGCTACATGAGCGAGGACGCGCTTCCCAAAGCCACCGGCACCAGGGACAGGGAGCTTTTCCTCATCGACGGCGCCCGGCACATCGAGACCTACTGGGTCGACGAGTACGTCAACGCCGCCGTCGAAAAGCTCACCGCGTTCTTCGCCCGCACCGTCCAGCCGGATTCCCGCACAGGAAAGGGCCCCGCGTGTATGACATGCGGGGCGCTTTCCTGCCGAGGCTCGGTCGCGTTCAGAACCGGCCGCGGAACGCGTCCAGCTCGGCGACGACCGCGGCCGGCTCCTGGTCGAGAGGCATGTTGTCGCGGTCGAGGACGCCGTCCAGCGCGGCGGCCGGGTCGGGTTGCAGTGCGGTGAACAGTGGGGCCAGATCGGACTGCGCCGCGCCCTGCTCGGCGACCAGCTCGAAGGTCCTGCGGTCCGCGGCGTCGGAGGTCAGCGACGCGACGAGGACGTGGGCGATCTGGGCGCGGGAGACGACCCCGTCGGACGGGGCGCCGGCCCAGCGGGTGTCACCCTGCACCATCACCAGGCGGTGCTGGTCGGGCTCGTTGTAGTCGAACCAGCCGGGACGGACGATCGTGTACGGCAGCCCGCTGGCACGCACGAGCCGTTCGCCGCGGCGTTTCCAGTCGTGGCCGGGCGTGTGCTTGGTGACCCCGATCGTGGTCATCAGCGCGATCCGCGCCGGAACATCCAGAACGCTCAGCACGTTGTGGACCGCGCCGTAATCCACCAGCTGCGCCGCGCGGGCGTCGCCGTGGCTGCCGTGGGTGAACACGATGCCGGTAACGCCCGCGACAGCCTCGCGCAACGTGCCCGGGTCGGTCAGGTCACCGACGACGAGCTGCGCGCCTTCGGGGAACCGACCCGCCCGCGCCCGATCGCGCACCAGCGCCCGGGTCCGGTAGCCGGCGTCGAGCGCGCCGGCGACGGCGTGCCGTCCGACGCTCCCGGTCGCGCCGACGACGAGCACGAGGTCGATGGCCATACCGCACATCATCGCCTGCGGCTGCCATGACCGCGTCGCACAGGCCTGCCCCTGTCGGGTCCCGCCTGAGCCGGCACCCGGGGGTCGGAGACGAACGTCCAGGCGTTGGCCGGGCTGGGGCGGAACGAACCGGCCAGTCAGGTCACGGGCGAGAGACGCTCTTCACCTCACGGCCGACCAGCCATTCCGCGGTGACTGGGTGCGGGTCTGACGGCGCAGGCCAGATCCGGTGCTCGGGTTGGCGTTCCGTCCGAGGCGCAGCGCGGAGATGAGGAAGAAGATGCCGCCGAGCAGGGCGTAGCCGGCCAGGTTGCTGAGCGAGTCGCGCGAGGAGGCTCCCTGCAGCAGGAACGAGATCCCGGCGAGTGTGGAGATCGTGCCGCTGGCGATCATCGGCCGCTGGCCTCCGAGATCACGCCGCGACAGAGCGACGGCGAGCTGGACGAGGCCCGCGACGATGGCCCAGACCCCCCACACTCGCAGGACCGCCGGAATGCCGGAGGTGGCCGCGAAGGCCAACCCGACGGCGGCAACCCCGCTGATCGCGATGTTGACGTAGAGGCCCCGGGTGGAGCGGCTCGCCCGGGAGGAGCGGGCGTCGATGATGGCGGCACCGACGTCGAACAGTGGGTAGATCACGAGCAGGGTCGCGCTCACCGGCCCGATGCTCGACGCGGTCAGAAACATCACGACGGCCCAGACCAGAGCGAACCCGAAACGAAGGAAGTAGAGCCGGCGAAGCGCCTGCGCGGCGATGGGGGCGGTGGTGGCGATGGGGGCGGTCATGACAGTTGGCTCCTCCTAGGAGAAAGACCGTTCTCTCTTGCATTGCAAGCGTGACACGATCCCATCCCAACTGCAAGACCGATCGTTCTTTCTGCTAGGGTTGGGTCATGGTCGCACGGCCCCGCACCGCACCGGACAGCCCGAACGACAGCCCACCCGGGGGGCCGGGGCGGTCCGAGGCGCGGGAGCGGCTGCTGTCCACGGCCAGCAGGCTGTTCTACCGGGAGGGCATTCGGGCGGTCGGAGTCGAGCGGATCCTTGCCGAGGCCCCGGCCACGCGGGCGACGTTCTACCGGCACTTCCCTTCGAAGGAAGACCTCGTGATCGCCTACCTGCGCGGTGTCGACGCCGACACGCAGGCTGACGTGCGAGCCGCCGTCGAGGCGGCGCAGTCTCCGGCCGACGCGCTGCGCGCGATCGGGACCGCCGTCGCCGACAGCCTGGCCGCGCCGGAGTTCCGCGGCTGCGCGTTCCTCAAGGCCGCAGCCGAGTACCCCGACCCCGACGACCGGGTGCGCCAGGTGATCCTCGATCACCGGGTCTGGTACACAGCCACGCTCACCGAGCTCTTCGCGCAGGTCTTCGGAGACTCACCTCGGCGGGGCAGACCAGAGCACGCCGCACGGCATTTCGTCCTGATGCGCGACGGCGCCATGTCCGGCGCCCACCTCGACGGCGTCGACAGCGTCGGCGACGCGTTCCACCGCGGCGTCGAGGGCCTGCTCACCCTCCTCCACTGAATTCACCGATCTCGTCCAGGTCGCGGGCGCTGAGTGTCGGGCCGAGTTCGGTGCGGGTGGGCGGTTCGTCCGGCGGGCCGTCCGCCATCGGCTCGGTGACACGTCTCGTCACTGACACACGTCTCGTCACTGACAACGGGCGCCGGCCGCGCCACCCGGGATTGACAGTCGAACGGCACCGCGAGCGCACCCACCAGGAAGGAAGATCTCGATGATTGTCTCCTCCGACGTCCACTCGCCCAGCCTCGACGCCGCGATCGCCGACGGCTGCCGGCCGACCGCGCCGCTGTGGGCGGCGCCGGGGGCCCCTGCCTGGCCTGACGCCGATCGGATCTCGGTGTCAGGCTGCCTGGACGTGACGGTGCCCGCGCGGTTCCACGGCCCGGCGGAGATGGGTAACGGCGGCTGGGTGGCCGGCGCCGTGGCCGCGATGCTGCCCGGTCAGGCCGCTCGGCTCGCCGAGGTGACGCTGCGCGCCCCGACGCCGCTCGACGTCGCCCTCCACTGCGAGTGGAGCAGCTACCAGGCCCGGCTGTACGCCCCGGCCGGCGGGATCCTCGCCGAGGCGGTTCCGCTGGCTGCCGGCCGGACACCCACAGCACCGCCGTTCGTACCGCTCGCGGTGGCGCGGCAGGCGGCCGAGGGTTTCGCGGGCCACGCCGAGCACCCGTTCCCGACCTGCGTGGTCTGCGGGCCGAGCCGCGCCGTCGGCGACGGAATGCGCATCCTGCCTGGCCCGGTGGCGGGCGAGCCAGGCATGGTCGCCGCGCCGTGGACGGTGGCGGCATCGCTGGCCGGGGCGGACGGACGGGTGCCGACCGCGGCGACCTGGGGTGCGCTCGACTGCCCGACCGGCTGGGCGCTCCACACGCCGGGCGCGGTGGCACTGCTGGGACGGCTCGCCGTCGCGGTCGAGGCCGATGTCCTCGCCGGCCAGACCTACGTCGTGGTGGCCCGCAAAGATGGCGTTTCCGGCCGGAAGGCGTTTGCGCACGCCGGGCTCTACGACCTGTCCGGCGCTCTGGTCGCGGCCTCCCGTGCCACCTGGGTGACGATCGGTTGACGGCTGATCGGCCGCGTGTCGGTGCGTTCGGAGAGCCGGCAGGAGCGGCGGGTGGCAATCGACCTGGCCAAGGTCACGGTCGGGTCCCTCGGTGTGCACCGGCGCGGATCGCGCAATGGGCCGGTCTGCTCGGCACGGTGAAGGTCACGGCGGAGTCCGGCGCGGCCGCACTGGAGTTCGCGTTCACCGAGGCCGCCCGGGAACGGCCTGTCTCCCGAGCAGGGAGGCAGAGCGTCCGGCGGAACCGACGGCGAGGCACCTCGGCAGGACCTGCGTCAACGAAGATGCCCCCGCGCCTTCTACGAAGGCATGGGGGCATCCGAGTCGAGCGGACCCAACGCACCACGACAAGAAACCTTTGATCCTGGTTCAGGGCCCCGAGATCACAGTCCGCCCGGCCTCCGCCAGGCTGACAACCAGGGCCGATACCCAGCGAATACACCCCAGCAACACACCCGGTAACAGCATCGATCGAGTCGAACGCATGTTCCGCGGATCTCGCGGGATCGTGAACAATCAACGGCCCACGAGTGGTCCGAGCCACGGCACCGCTTCGCACGCGGCATCGATGGTTTCCTCTTCCGTCGGGTAATCCCGGCCAGAGAAGTAACTGACCGGTGTCCACGCGCCCATGTCCTCGGGGTCCCTGCGGAACTCCTCGAACCCGAACGTCCCCTCGGGGCGTTTGAAGACGTCGACACAGCGCTCGGCTTCGAAGGTCTGGTGACTGGCGAGCACCCGCCAGGTTTTGTCGAGGCGCGACGACATGGTTGAGATCATACAGTCACGGCGAGCCCGTCCATAACCGCCAGCCCACCAACCACTGCCTTCGGCCGGGAATGGACGACCATGGGCGACGCCAGCCTCGGTGCCTCACCGGAAACCGCGAGGATGGCCGAACTCGCATCCAAGGCCTCCCGCGATGCCAACGGTGTGGGAACCGGAGATGGAGAACGGAGCCCGTCTACGTCGGTGCCCGAGAAACGGGCAGCACCTCAGCGGCCAGAGGCCAGTGTCGGGTGTCGCCGTCTTATCCGGGCAGAGAGAAACCCCGACCTGGACCCAGACCGGGGCACTCGTGGTCGCCGGTCAGCCGGCCGTCGGCACCGCCGCGGTCTCCTCGACGATGGCGAACAGGCCGCCCTCAACATCGCTCCAGTCGCTGACGGGGCGGACGCCGAGGGTCGCGAGCAGCTTGTCCGCGGCCTCGCTGAGGGCGGGAGAGTCGACGGCGTCAACGCGGCCGACGACGGTGCCCACCTTGTCAGCCTCACCGCGGACGATCCGGACGTCGAGGGTTTCAGCGTCGACGTACGCGTAGGTGTTCGTGTCGGTCAAGGGAGCCTCCTTGGGACATGGGAGAGATCGGTTCGATTCGTGCGAGGGCCATCCTTACGCAGCGACGCGGACCCGAGCCACGCGCCTCCCGAGGCGTCGGGCCGCATGGGCATATGGCGTGTCCTGGTCGTCCCGCGGGGCCAACCCCAGACCGATGGCGGCCAAATCCGGTCTGACCACAGCTGCGGATGCCCTCCGCGGTAGATGTCGTGTGGTGCCACTCCGCGGCCGGATGATGTGCGGGCCAGTGCAGTTGGGACTGCCGGTCCGTGCCTCTGAAGTCCCGTCGGCGGGGGGTCGACGCCGATCCGGTCGACGAAGAACTCCTGCGCGGTGGTCACCTCCACCTGATGGTGTGGCCGGCCGCCGGGCCCGCCCGGGCCAGTCGCGATCTCCAGGTTCCGCCGCACAAGCGGCCCCCCCATCCCGCGCCTTCCGCGAAAGGCACGGGGGCGTCCAAGTAGCGGTCCAGACCATCGGTCCTGACGTAGGAATGTTTCGCGCGGGAGGGCCACGTTCTTGTCGTCGGCGTTCACGACACCTCGTCCTCGATCAAACCGTAGGGAGGCTGGTCTGCCCGGCGTGAACGGTGCACCACCACGTTGCTAACGCCGCGATCGCCGGGTTGGGCGCGACCGGTTGACACCCGCTGTCCTGGCCGTCGGCTACCTCCGGCTCCGCCGGCGGTGCTCGCCTAGAGTGAGCTGTGTGACTGGTCTCCGTCGCGTTGGCATCCACCGTTTCGGCGGAGCGGACCTGGTGCGGCAGCATCGGGAGTGGTCCGGGGTCTCGGTCGACGAGGTGACGTGGCGTGCTTCTCCTGGATCGACCGGGGAGATCCACAAGCCACTGCACCAGATCTTCGTCTCACTGCACGGTTCCGCGGGAAAGGTGTCGGCCCGTGCCGCGGACGGCTCGCGGTACTCGGGCCACGACTTCCCGGGAGCGGTGACCTTCGTGCCCGCCGGGTGCCATCGGGTCGCCCGGTACGGAGGCGGGACGCTGACCTATCTCGGCATCACCATCCCGGCCGGCCGCCACCCGGAAAGCGAGACGGGGGCGGCGGGGCGCCTGCGGCCCTTCATGCACGAGGTGGACCCGCTGCTCAGTCAGGTGGCCCGGACCCTGGCCAACGCGCCAGCGCACCCGTCCTCGTCGCTGCTCGCGGACAGCGCGAGCGTCCTGTTGCTCACGCACCTGATGCAGCGCGACCTGTCGGGTGCCGGCCGGTCACGGGAATCCCCCGCCGTCCTCGCCCCTTCCTCGTTGCGCCAGGTCGTCGACTACATCGAGGCGAACCTCGGCGCCGAGCTGCGCCTGGCCGAGCTCGCCCGGGTCGCCGGGATGCAGGTTCACCATCTCGCCAGGGCGTTCAAGCAGGCCCTGGGGCTCGCGCCCTACCAGTTCGTCACGCAACGCCGCCTGGCGCGGGCGGCCGAGCTGCTTCGCGATCCCGCCGGTCCCTCGATCGCGGACGTCGCGCTGCGCGTCGGGCTCTCCAGCCAGAGCCACCTGACCACGTCGTTCAGGCGCGTGTACGGCCTGACCCCGGCCGCCTACCGGGCGCAGCACCGCTGACCCGATCAGCCCGCCGGGTGCGGCCGCGGCAGCCGGACGAGACCGTTGTCGAACGACTTCCCGGGATACCACGACATGCTCGCGATCCGGGCGAACTCCGGGATGCCCTGCAGGTACTCCAGCATCCGGGTGCGCAGAGCCGGGTCGGGCAGCGGTGCGTACATCGTGCGCAGGTTCTCGCGCACGTGCGCGACGCTGGTCGTCGCGGGAACGATGCAGGTCACCGCGGGGTGGGCGGCGACGTAGGACAGGAAGTACTGCGCCCACGACTCGCACCCCGCCGCCCGGGCGAAGTCCGGAACCGGCCGTTCACCCACCACCTGGTGCAGCCGCCCCTTCTCCAGGGCCATGTTGACCATCACGGCCACGCCATGGTCAGCCGCCAGGGGCAGCAGTTCCGCCTCGGCCGCGCGACTGAAGATCGAATAGCGTATCTGGATGAAGTCCACGGCTCCGGCACTGATCGGCGCCACCATCCCGGTGTACTGGTAGGACTCGTGCGAGGTGAGCCCGACGTAGCGAATCCGCCCCTCCTGCCTGAGCCGGTTGAGGACGGGCAGCACCATGCCCACGTTGGTCATGCTGTGAATGCCGACGACGTCCAACCGGCGCCGGTACAGGTGCCGCAGTGACTGGGCGAACTGGCGCAGTACATGGCTGTCGTCGAAGAGGTATTCACCGCAGTTCCAGCTCTTGTCGGTCAGGAACAGATCGTCGGTGATCCCGAGCTGGCGGGCGTGGTGGCCCAGGTTCTTCTCCGAGGCGCCGTACAACGCCGAGGTGTCGGCGACCCGGCCGCCCCCGGCGTGGAACTCCCGCAGCACCGCCGGGATGAACGACTGGTCGGTGCCGGGACGCCGGTCGAACGTCATGAAGGAACCGAGCCCGATCACCGGCACCCGCTGTGAGGACCCCGGCAGCGGGCGGGTCACCGGCGCGCTGCGCGGTACACCGGGGCCAGCGGCGGCGGCGCCCGTCTGGGCCAGCCCGACCGAGGCCGCCGACAGGCCCGCCGCCGTGAGGACGGTCCGTCTGCGCACCCCGGCCACGGAGGCAGGGCGGGCAGGCGCGTCGTCATGGGACAAGGGGGTGTGCTCCATGCGGCCAGCCTCCACGGCGCCGGCAAGCCCCGTCTTTCACGTTCCGCACGGTTTGCACGATCCGCACAGACATGCGGATGAAAACCCGCCCCTGCCTCGCTCCTTTCTCACCCCTGTCTCGCCACGGCCGGAAACGTTCGTGGTCAGCGCACCAGGAGACCAGCGCCTGCCGATCAGCGGCGGTTCCCGTGCCGTAGCGGCCCCCGGGGGCCGCTACGGCACGGGAACCAGCGTGAGGGCAGCGTCGCCCAGCGGGCTCCCGCCGTTGGCGTCGTCGACCTCGACCTGGAAGGTTCCGGTCGGGTCCTGGGCGTCGAACCGGCTGAGGAAGATCACGTCCGCCCCGGCAGGCACGGTGTCGGGACCGAGTCCGCCGGTGGACACGTGCCGCGTTTCACCTGAGACCAGCTCGGCGGAGGGATAGGCGACGCTCAGCGTCAGGGCGGTCCCGTTGGTCACCTTGTAGACGACCGTCACCGTTCCGTTCAGCGCGTCACGGTAGGCCCCGAGCACCTGCGCGGTGGCGCCGCGAACCTGCTGTGCGGGTCCACCACGGGCGATCACCGTGCGAACCGGCTGCCCATCGACGTCGAACGCGGACAGGCGCCCCTCGACATCGTAGGCGATCTTCGAGCAGACGGTGCAGGGGCGTGGATCTCCTGCCATGCGCCTGCACGCCGTCAACATTCCGGGCCCGTCGTCACGGTGGAAGGTCCCGGTCGCCGGTGGCTTGCCGAGTGCGGTTTCCGCCTCGACGAAAGCCGTCAGGTAGTCGACGTAGGCCCGCGCCGGCGAGTTCGGGGATGTCAGCGCGACGAGTTCCCGCATACCGTCGAGGTCCGCCCTGGCGACCCCGGCGACGAACCTGGCGGCCACCGCGTCCGTGGAGGTGGAGGTGGAGGCGGAGGCGGGTTTCACCGCCGGCGGCGCGACCGCCTGACCGTCGCCACCGCTGCACCCGACGAGCAGGAGCAGCGGCACGCATGCCCCCACAATCTTCGTGATCCGCATGGGAAGACCCTAGAACTACGGACCTGGGCACCGGATTCACCGGGCTGCCACGCAGGAACCGTATTCTCAGGTGTGACCGAGTCCGAAGACCAGCAGACGTTCCAGGACCTCGGGCTTGGCACCCCAGTCCTACGAGCCCTCACCGAACTCGGCTACGAGGTGCCGTCGCCGATCCAGATCGGCACGATCCCCGCCCTGCTCGCGGGCCGCGACGTCGTCGGCCTCGCCCAGACCGGGACCGGCAAGACCGCCGCGTTCGCGCTCCCGATCCTGTCCGGGATCGACGTGCGCAGCACCTCCACCCAGGCGCTTGTGCTCGCCCCGACCCGGGAACTGGTCCTGCAGGTCGCCGAGGCGTTCGGCCGGTATGCCCACTACCTCACCGGCCTGCAGGTGCTGCCCGTCTACGGAGGGCAGGCCTACGCTCCCCAGCTGGCCGGGATGCGCCGCGGCGCGCAGGTCATCGTCGGCACTCCCGGGCGGGTCATCGACCATCTGGAACGCGGGACGCTCGATCTGGGCGGCCTGCGCACGCTGGTCCTCGACGAGGCCGACGAGATGCTCCGGATGGGCTTCCAGGAGGAGGTCGACCGGATTCTCGTCGCCACCCCCGAGGCCAAGCAGGTCGCGCTGTTCTCCGCGACGATGCCCGCGCCGATCCGCCGCATCTCCCAGCAGTACCTGCGTGACCCGGTTGAGATCACCGTCAGGGCGCGGACCGTCACGGCCGCGAATACCCGGCAGCGGTTCCTGACCGTCGCCGGGCCGCGCAAGATGGACGCGCTCACCCGGGTCCTCGAGGTCGAGCCGTTCGAAGCGATGATCATTTTTGTGCGGACGAAGTCGGCAACCGAGGACGTCGCCGAGCGGCTGCGCAGCCGCGGGTTCGCCACCGAGGCGATCAACGGCGACCTCAGCCAGCCGCAGCGAGAGAAGATCATCGCCCAGCTTCGTGACGGCACTCTCGACCTGCTCGTCGCCACGGACGTCGCCGCCCGCGGCCTCGACGTCGAACGGGTCACCCACGTCGTCAACTACGACATCCCCACCGACCCGGAGTCGTACGTCCACCGCATCGGCCGTACCGGCCGCGCCGGGCGCAGCGGTGAGGCGCTGCTGCTCGTCACCCCCAGGGAAAAGGGCCTGCTCGCCGCGATCGAGAAGGCGACCCGCCAGCCGCTCGCCGAGATGGAACTGCCCACCGCGGCGGATGTGAACGCCCAGCGGGTCGCGAAGTTCCACGACGCGATCACCGCCGCGCTCGACGCGCCAGCCCACGCCGTCTTCAGGGACCTGGTCCTTGGCTACACCCACGAGCACGACGTTCCGCTCGCCGACATCGCCGCGGCGCTGGCCGTGATGACCCGCCATGAACAGGGAGAGTTCCTCCTCCCGCTGGACACCGCCCCGCCTGCCCGCGACAGGCCTGCCCGCGGCGCGGGTGGGCCGCGGCCGGTCTATGCCACCTACCGGATCGGGGTCGGGCATCGCCAGCGGGTCACCCCGGGCCAGATCGTCGGGGCGCTCGCCAACGAGGGCGGCCTGGACCGGGCGGACTTCGGGCGGATCGACATCCGGGCCGACTACAGCCTCGTCGAACTTCCCACCGACCTGTCCAAGGACACCCAGCAGGCGTTGACCCGCACCCGCATCGCCGGCCAGCCCCTCAACCTGCGCGCCGAACGGCCAAGCCGGGAATCCGGTGCGCGGCTCGGCGGCAGCCGCCGAGGAAAACCCGCCCCCTCCGCCCGCAGGACGCGCCGCCCCGTCTGACGCCACGCCGTAGACGCCGTAGACGCCGCCAGAACATCAGAGCGTTTCCGCATGATCGGATGGTCGGGCCGCCGCACGCCACCCCCACGCAACCGAGCTTGGCGGACACCGACACAACACGCAGAGACGGGTTCCGGCAACCCTCGTCGCGCCAGCCGTCGACTTCTCCGTCGTGGCGCTCCTCGACGCACGCCACCTCGCCCTGCACGGCGGACCCACCGACGTCATCCGCGCCGCACGACGTCCACTGATCTTCGCCAGCACGGTCACGCTCGCCCTGAACATCACCGAACCCCTCATCACCGGCCACTACGACAAAGCCGCCTTCGACGCCGTCGGCCCCCTCCTCCTTATCGGATGGGCAGAGGTCCGACTCAGCCTCCTCCGAGCCACCCAGACCGCCACCGCCACCACGTCCACGCTCGCCGGGACGGCCACGGAAGATCCACCTGAGCAGATCACGTCTGGCGTGCCAACGGCAGAACCGGTTCGCGAGCCAGCCAGGGCCGCGCCTCGCCGGAACACACCGGGTGCACGCCAGCAGGACCTGCTCCACCGGGCCAGGGCCGAAGACGTGCTGCACTGGCAGCAGCACCAACGGCCTATCTCTGCGGAAAGGCTGCGCAAGCGGCTGGGAATCGGCCCCAGCACCTCCCGCGGGACCCGAAGGGCTGGCTGGTCACCGTCGCCTGGCGCCGGTTCCTCGACGCGACCCGCGCAGACGACACGCTGCGGCTCTACTTCCTGTGCGCCCACCCGTCGCTGACCCCGTCATCCGCGGTCGCGCTCACCCTGCGCGCCGTCGGCCGGTTTACCACCTGCCAGATCGCCCAGGCGTACCTGGCGCCCGAAGCGGGCATGGCGCAGCGCATCAGCCGGGCCAAGCGCACGATCTCCGGCGTGCGGTTCGACCAGCCCTGCGACGTTGCCCCCGTGCTGCGCGTGCTCTACCTGGTCTTCAACGAGGGCTACTCCGGGGACGTCGACGTGGCCGCCGAGGCGATCCGGCTCACCCGCCAGCTCGCGGCGGCGATCGACCATCTCGAGGTGGCGGGGCTGCTCGCCCTCATGCTGCTACACCACGCCCGCCGCGCCGCCCGCACCGCTCCCGACGGCAGCCTGGTCCCGCTCGCCGACCGATGTCCGGGGCCGGTGCCGACGTCACAGCGGGCGCCGGTGCTTCACCCGGTAACCGCTGCGGAACCACAGCAGGAGCACCGCCGCCGCCGCGCTGGCCATCGTCAGCAGGCCGGGGCCACTGTGGAGGAAGTCGCCGACGGCGTCGGTGACCTCGGTCAGCAGCCCGCGGTCCGCGGCGGGGACGGCGCCGCCCAGCCAGATCGACCCGTAGGTGCCGGTCTCGACCCGTCCCAGCGAGGCCTGGACCGTCTCGGGCAGCCGGGGATGCGCCTTATCCATCTCCGCGGCTCCGACCGCGTTCAACGGCACGGAACTGAGATCGACACCGCCGTGCCGGTAGGTGCGCCTGATGACGGCATCGCCCTCGACGGTCTCCCGGGTGAGGTTGAACTCGCCCTCGGTGTAGGACCGGACGTAGTCCTGGAAGGTGTCGGTGGGTTTCCAGCCGGTGTCCGTGGTCCATTCGCCGATGTCGCCGCTGTCGATCAGGTGGCCGTAGGTGGTGTGCCCGCGGGCGCTGAGCGAGCGGTACCACTCGGCCGCGACCCGGGCGAGGTAGACCCGGCGCAGCTCGGCGTACTCGGGCCCGGTGTTGACGATCTCCTTGAGCCGGGGCAGCACCAGCGTCCGGTAGAGCTCCTCGTTGTGCCTGGTCGTGGCCTCGTCCTGGCGCAGGCAGGCGGCCGCAGGTGCACCACCGCCCGAGGGCTGGGCCTGCAGGTACATGGCTTCGGTGCGGACGTCGAGGGGGGCGTCGAGGATGTAGAGGCTGTCCCCGTCCTCCCGCACCGTGGCCGGCTCGGGCATGATCCACAGTCGGCTGGACATGCAGTCGCCGACCAGATGGTCCCAGAACTGCCGGCCGAGTTCGGTGTCGGGATGGATGAGCCGGGCGTCGGTCTTCTTCATCTCCAGGTCGGCCTGCAGCAGGATCCGGCCCACGTCGGTGCGGCCGAGCTGGTCGTCGACGATGCGGTCGGGCTCGTCCGGATTGAGGTTCACCCAGAACGTAGACGGGGGCAGTGCCAGCCACACGAAGAACGCGTCCGAGGTCTGCCGGGCCGCGGCCAGCCCGGTGGCGGCGCGGGGATCACCGGACCGGGCGTCCCGGCCGGCGCTGAAGGAGTACGCCAGGCCGTCGTCACCGGTGTCCGCGAGGTAGCGCAGCTCCAGGCTGGAGAAGTCGATGCCCCCCGGGTCGATGTCGGCGTCGGCAAGGGCCCGACCGAGCCCGGTGGACGGCTCCTGCCCTGCCCCGCTCTGCCCCGCTTCACCCGGTTCCGACCTGCCCTGACCTGCACCGCCGCACGGGATCGCCGCGGATACCGCCTGGGCGAGCAGGTGCGGCGGGGCACCGGGCAGGGACATTCCCTGCGGTTTGTCGCCGCACCCGCCGGCCGCGGGCGGCCGCAGGATCTCGGCCGACGCCGCTCCCTGCAGGCCCTGGTCGCGGGCGAAGTCGTCCTGCGCCCTGATGATCCGTTTCTCCAGGTTCCGGGCGGCGGTGGCGGCGCGTTCCGTCCGGACGCTCCCGTAGTGATCTTCGATGGCTTTCTGGGCGCTCGCCGCCGAGTTGGCCGGATCGGCCAGCTTCTTGTTCCGTTCGGCGATCTCGTCCGGAGTGAGGCCGTACTCCTCCAGATAGAAGGTCGGAACTGTCGAGTCGTACGACGGCGTGCAGGTTTCGCACTGCTGCCGCTCGGAGAAGCCGGCGAGTTTCTCGATCTTCTGGCCGTCGACGGTCGCCAGGTTCTTCAGACGGTTTTCCAGGGAGATCTCGGAGTGGGCGTTCTTCTGGTTCAGCGCGCCGAGCGCGAGGAGATTGGGGACGCCCTCCTGCAGGAGCTTCCGGTAGGCGTCGGCGGGCAGGTAGTCCCGCATCGAGACCAGGTCGACCATGGCGCCTCTGATGGCAGCGCGGCTACGACTGTCATCGATTCTGGTACCGAGGACGCTCCGGAGGGCGTCGTCGCGGAGAACCCGTGGGTCGATCAGGATGACCGCGGCGTTCTTCCAGGGGTCAAACGCCATGAACGAGGAACGCACCCGGGTGGTCGCCACCCGCAGGGCGAAGGCCTGGCGGGCAAGCGGGTCGTCGAAGTAGTGGTCCAGCCGGGTGCCCTCGGCCGCTCCCGGTGGCCTGGGGGCGGCGGCACTCGGCCGGGCCGCCCCGACCAGGAACATCGAGAGGGCGGCGAAGATCTCGAGGGCAGCCAGGAAGGCCGGGAGAACCGCCGCCCGCTGCCGGACGCCGACGGCACTACGGCGGCGGAGCTGCGCTCTGGCCATTTGCTCCGTCCTGGTGATGCGGACCGCCCGGGGGAAGAAGCCGCCGGGCGGGTGGTGGCCCCAGCGTGAGCTGCGGCCCGGTCGGCGGCGGTGGCCCAGCCGGCGGCCACGGCCCTGGTGGCGGGTGCGGTCCTGATGGCGGGTGCGGTCCCGTCGGCAGCGCTGGCGCGGGAACCGGAGCTGGTACCGGAAGCGGCCGTGCCGTGTCGGCGAGGTAGTGGATCAGGACGGCGTCCTCGCCGCCGCGTGCCCTGGCGACGAGCGCCCCCCGGCGGACGACGACGGCACCCGCGGTGACGAGAGCCAAAACCGCGAGCAGCGCGACGGCCGTGATGCCAACGAGCGACGTCGAGGTCGAACACGTCTGGCGGGAGTTCAGGGCGGTGAGGTCCTCGATGTCGAGCGAAGGCCGGTACTGATAGCTGACGTCGCAGGCCGCCGCCGGCTGCCCACCCAGTATCAGCAGGAGGAACGCGAAAACAACGGCGCCAGCCAGCCGCCGGGGCAGCGCGTGGGCACGGCGGGTACTCATGACGCCCCCGTCCGGGCGAAGGCGATCCGCCGCCGGACCGCTTCCGCCCGCAGCTGCCCGGTTCTCCCGTCCGCCGCCGGCCCGGCGCCCTGCCGCAGCCAGAGCTGCCAACGCCAGCCGGCGACGTCCAGCTGAGCCGACTGCAGGCGGTACAGCGCGATGGCCGCGGACCATCCGTACCGCTGCCACGTACCGAACACGGCCCACCCCCGCAGCGCCGGATCAACCAGGAACGGCACCTCTCGGGCCGTCACGACGCCGCCCGCGCCGCTCTCGGTCGCCGCCGCCTCGGCCGCCACGGCGACCTGCGCGGCGCCGGCGCGGCCCCGCCGTCCCGCCCGCAGCAGCAGCACGGCCAGCACGACGAACGGCACCTGCACTGCCAGCCACAGCGCCGGCGACACGACCAGGGTGTCGAGCGCGGTGCCGATCTCGACGTCGGCCAGCCGGGAGAACCAGGCGGAGAGGGTCTCGGTGGCCATGGACCCGCCGATCGCCGCAGTCAGGGCTGCCCCGACCACCCCCAGCCGGGTCCGGCGTTCCCGTACCTGCGCGGCGACACCGAGGCCGGCTCCCAGCACCGCGCCGAACGCGACCGGCCCGCCAAGCAGACCCACCGACTGGCGTATCCAGTACTCGAAACCACCCGTCGCACCATTGATTAATCCCAGCGAGCCGAACAGCTTGACGAACAGGACGCTGTCGCTGAAGGCGAAACCGAGCCCGACGGCCGCGCCGAGCACCAGGCCGGTCACGACATCGATGACCCGGCGGCGCAGGACCAGGAACAACGCCCCCACGCCACCCGCCACCCCCAGCTGGCTCAGCACGCTGTGATGCAGCATCAGGATGTCCAACGCCCGTTCCTGGACGTCGAGCTGCGCACCGAGGCTGGTGCCCACGTCGGCGGTAGGGACTCCCGCCGCCTGGCCGGGGTCGATCAGATAGGCGTTGACCGCGCCGTAGAGAAGGCCGTTGCAGGCCCGGGTGAAGCCGGAGATGACCAGCGCGCCCCAGCCGAAGGCCGCCACCAGCGCCGCCGCCGGCAGCCGGGCGAAGCGCTGGCTGTTGTGTAGGAGCCACAGGACGGACACGGTGCTCGGAACACAGGCGAGGGCGATCTCCGGATACGACCCCATGACCGTCAGCGGAATCAGCGCGAACGGCCCCACCATCGCCACCGCGGTCAGCCAAGCGAAAGCCGCCGCCCGGTTCTCCTCCACCGGCCTGACCATCGAGTACACCTGCAGCGCGACTCCCACCAGGATTCCCGCGAGCACCGTCCAGAAGACGGCCCGCGGCGTCGCCAGGAGCCGGCCGAACGATCCCGAGATCTCCGGCAGCCGAGCCAGAATCGTCAGTGACGGCTCGTCCGGCAGCCTTCGCGGCCGGGTCAGGTTGAGCAGCACCTCCACCAGGTACAGCCCGGTCGCCACGCGGGCGATCAGCAGGACCCGCAGCGCCACCGCCAGCGAGTGCTCGTCACCGCCCACCGCCCGGGAACCGACCGGTGCGATGGGCACAGGTGCGATGGGCGTGGGTCCCGTAAGCACGGGCGCCGGCGGGTGTCCGGCCGGCCCCTCGCCGCCCGGGCCGGGCGGCATCGGCGGGCCGGCACCCTGGCCTGCCCCGGGACCCGGCCCGGTCACTGTCGGCCTCGTGAGAACTGCGGCAGCGTGGGCACCTCGATCGGCGGCAGCGTGGGCAGGCGGAGGTCCGTCGGCAGGGGAAAACTGGTCGGGAAGCCCGAGGGGAGCCCGTCCAGCGACCGGGGCGGGGCGGCAGGCACGGTCGGGGCGCCCGGGAGCCGGGGTGTCCGGGTGTCCGTTGCCCCGGAAAAAGCGACCGCCAGACCAACGACCAGCGCCACTGCCCCGGTCACGCCACCGGCTGTCAGCAGGCGGATCTGCGAACGCGGCGGAGACCCGGCCGTCGTGGCCTCGTGATTCTCACCGCTGATTCCATGGCGTCGGTGGGCTGCGCCGTCGTGGTCGATGATCCGTCACCCCCCGGGAAGCCATCGCCGGCAGCCGCAGCCGGCAGGCCCCGCCACCGTCCCCCGAGCAGTCATCTCCTGGAGAATCATTGGTACCGCACACCGGCTTTCGGTGCACTGGTCTGGTCGTGACCGCAGCGATGGCCTCACTCTCAGTATGGCGGGTTCCGTCCGGGTACGCACCTTTGACGGAAACTTTGCCGACAGCCGAATGACACGGCTGAATCCGCACACCCCGGTGTAAGGCCGTGCCCCGGCCGACCCGGCTGCCTCGGGTTGCGGGCTGCCTCGGGGTGAACCACCCCGGAAGACCGACTGCCGGAACTGGCCGGTGATCCGGACTGGCCGAAGGAAAAGCTGGCGGCCAAGATGCGGGTGGTTCGCGAGGAACGTGGCCGGATCGAGGCCCGGCTGGCCGAGCATGATCTTCCTCTCACCGAGGGCTACGAGGTGCTGACCACTGTCCTGCGGCTACCGGAAGATCCGCAGGCGCTGTACCGGCGTTCGGGCACCCGCGCCCGGAAAGTGCTCAACCAGGCGATCTTCACCCGGCTGTACCTGGATGCGGAGCCTGCCGGGACCGTGGTGACTGCTGACGATCTCAACGAGCCTTCGCTGCGACGGTGGCGGCGACGACGGGCCTGGAGCCTGGGAGAGGCCGCAGACGAGGCGCTGGCGCGCCGCGAGCAGCGTGTTGCCCCGGCACGCGAAAACGGCGCCTCCCTCTCGGGAGACGCCGCTTCACTGGGGTGCACTATCACGGACTTGCTGACCGCCGCTCTGGTAGAGCAGTGTTCGAGTAAGGCCGTGATGGTGGACCTAACGCACCACAATAAGAACCGCCTGATCTTGGTTCAGGGTCCTGAAATCACCATTCGCGCGGTCTCTGCGAGGCTCCCGAGCAGGGGCGATGCCGAGTGAGCACCCGACTCGCAACATCATCGCCAGAATCGAACACGCGTTCCGCAGGTCTGGCGGGTCCGGACGCTGCGGTCCCGTTGGTGGCGCCGAGCTGGTGTCGTCGGCGCGCGCGGCCCACACCGCGACCGTGGCGGCCGTGTGGGCTGCGATCCGCCGTTCAGCTCGCGTCCCGGCGGATCTCGGTGGCTGGCCATGCGTCGGTCGTATCCTCAGTGGGTGAGTACTCTGCGGGACGAGCTGCACAGTCTGATCGACCGCCTACCCGAGTCTCAGGTGGCGCCCATCCTGGCTCTCGTGCGCGAGAGCGCGCCCGCCGAGAACGGCGGCGACGAGTGGCCACTACCGGATTTCGTGGGTGCGTTGGCCAGCGGCAAGGGCGATCTCGCCGCCCGTTCGGCTGAGATCCTGCGCGCGGAACTGGGGCGCGATCCCGAGTGATTGTCTGGGACACCGGTCCGCTGATCGCCGCCGCCGACTCCGACGACGAGCACCACGCCCGCAGCGTTGCTCTCATGCGGCGCACGCCCCGGCCGCTCCTCGTTCCCTATCCTGTCTTGACCGAAGTCTGTTTCATGCTCGAACGGGAGAAAGGCACCCGCGCCGAAGCCGCGTTCCTGCGCTCCATCAGCACCGGACAGATCAGCCTGATCCCACTTGCTCGCCAGGACCTCGACCGGATGATCGAACTGGTCGAAAAGTACAGCGACTTCCCACTCGGCGCCGTCGACGCCTCCGTTCTCGCGATCACCGAACGGCTCAGCGCCGACGCCATCGCAACCCTCAACCGGCGGCACTTCTCCGTCGTCCGCCTCACGAAGCCGGTCGCACTGCTGCCATGAGGCACTGATGGCACGTTCGCCGGCTTTGAAACGGCGGGCGACCCGAGGCACGGCAGGTCGCTCCAACACTTGGCCGTCTTGCGGCTGGGCGCCCGGGACTTCACCAGACGGCGCGTTGCCACCACAACCTCGAACGAGGGCACCGGCAGCGCGTCAAGCCGAAAGCCCGCCGGACCGCCAGGTCGCGGCGTCCTTTGGCCTGTTGCCAGCCCGGCTGATGACGAAGTGATCGAACTCGTAGCCTCACACCATGACCCCTCCCGCGACCTTCGGGTTCGGCCCGCTCTGAGCAGCGATCGAGAGTTCCTCTTCTGCGTGAGGCGAGCCGCCCTGCGGGCCTACGTCGAACAGACGTCGGGGTGGGACGATACGGAACAGCGCATGACCGCCGACAGGGAGTTCGCCGACCTGCCATTTGCCCTGGTCGAGGAGAGCGGGCGGCCCATCGGCTACGCGTGTGTCATCCACCGGAGTGAGTACGACTTCGTCGAGGAGATCGCGCTGCTCCCCGAGGCGCAAGGTCGTGGCATTGGCACCCATCTGTTACGGGGCATCCTTCGGGCTGCTCAGCGGCGCGGCGTTCCGGTCCGGCTCAGCGTCTTCGTCAACAATCCCGCACAGGCCCTCTATACCCGCCTCGGGTTCGAAGTCGTGCGGATCGAGGATCCGCGCATGTCGATGGAGTGGACTCCGGGCAACATGTGAGGCACCCCATCGTCCGATCTTCAGCCGAACGCGCCCCCAGACGGCCGGTGCGGAGTCGTCGTCGGCAGCCAGCCAGTCGTAGAGAAAGCTCAGGAGTTCGGAGCCAGCACAGGGATCATCCCTGGCCTGACCGTCCTTCCGCTCGCCGTCGACATCGGATCGCACTTCCGAGCAGCAGCAGGCATCGCGGCACACCGCCTGGACAGCCGATGAGCCTGTGTGTGATCCGAGAACACGACACCGCCACGTTCCACCCACCTGCTCGATGCGCCCACGCCGACGATCGGTTCGAGGACACGCCGAGAACCGATGACCTGTCCTACCCGCCGCGCACCTTCGATGCCTCCCGGCCGCTCGCGGCGCGGGTGCGGAACTACCCCCAGGGCGGCAAAGACAGCTTCCCGATCGACCGGGAGCACGCCGACCAGCTGGTCTCGATCTTCCCGGGCGTCATCGACGTGACCCGCGCGTCCAGAGGATTCCCAGTCCGTGCAGTCACCTACCTGGCCGCCGAGGCGGGCGTGCGGCAGTTCGTCGACATCGGGCCGGGCCTCCCGGCGAAGCACAACATGCACGATCGCCCAGCGGATCGCGCCGGGAGTGTCTGACTACCGGTGGATCGGCCGTGGCGGTTGGTGATCGGTCAGTTGGTGGTGGTCGGGGTGAGACGGCCCTCGAAGGTGATCGCGAGGGCGTTGAGGGCGGGCTTCCATCTGATCATCCAGCGGGCC
>NZ_JBFLUG010000007.1:0-122313 GCF_041008525.1 Parafrankia sp. FMc2
GATCTTCAGGTGGCGTGCCCGCGCCCATGAGACCCCCGGCCGCGTGCCCGGCTCCCACTACACAGCCCCACCAGAAACCCCAGGCCTGGCCCACCGCCTACGCGTCAGCAAACTTGCCGGAGCCCTGGGTGGCAACGTAGCGTGGCGAATTGGCGGCGCCGCGCTCCGGCCATACGCGGCGGACCGACGGGCCACGGCCCGGGCCGTGGCCTGGATGCCGCTCCAGCGCCTATCCGGTCAGCCGGTCCCCAGCCACGAATGGACCGGGCACGTGACGGCCCTCGGCCTCGCCACGCTGCGGCTCCCGCGGTCCCCTCGACCGTGCCCCCGAGCCGGGCGCACCACCCCTCGAGGGCCGAGAGCTGGACGGCGCCACGGAGTTCTCCGCGGCCGGGGCGGGCGACAGCGTGGCCGCCGGTGATGGCGCCGGGCGGGCGGAGCCGGAGGCTCCCTGAGGACACGCGGCACGGGTCGCGCGCGGGCCGGCGGTGACGCGGATCGGGCCCGTCATCACCGGCTCAGCCAGTTGGGGCAGCCAGCGGAGCCGGTCGTCCCACTCCGTCAGCCAGCCCAGTACCCGCTCCGCCGTGAGCGGGCGGGAGACGAAGTAGCCCTGCACCTCATCGCACTGCCAGGCTGCCAACGAGGCCCATGAACGCGACGTCTCGACCCCCTCGGCGACGATCCGCAGCCGCAGCGCGTGCGCCAGCGCGACCGTGGACCGGACGATCGCCGCCGCCGAGGCGTCCCGGTCGATGTTCCGCAGGAACCGCTGGTCGAGCTTCACCTCGTCGGCGGGCAGCTCCATCAGATAGGCCAGCGAACACAGGCCGGTGCCGTAGTCGTCGAGGCTGATCCGCACGCCGTGCTCACGCAGGCCGGTGAGGGTCCGCTGTGCCCGCTCCAGCACCGTGATGAGCCCGTCCTCGGTGATCTCGACGACGAGCGCCGCCGGCGGCAGGCCGTGGCGCTCCAGAACCTGGCGGACGACGTCCACGAAGTCCGGATTGACGATGATCGAGGGCGGCACGTTCACGGAGACCGGGAGCACGGCGCCGGCGGCATGCCAGCGCGCGCAGTCGGCCAGCGCGAGATCGAGGACCCGCCGGGTCAGGCACCCCATTAGCCCCGCGCGTTCCATCTCGGGCAGGAACAGGCCCGGCGGCCGCAGCCCGCCGGCGGGGTGCCGCCAGCGCACCAGCGCCTCAACACCGCTGATCCGCCCGCTGCGCATGTCGACCTTGGGCTGGTAGCGCAGCTCGATCTGACCGGCATCGAGCGCCTCGCGCAGCTCTCCGCGCAGGCCGAGGCTTGCCCGGCTGCCGAGATGGCAGTCGGGATCGTAGACCCGCTGGCCGCTGTGGCTGCCTTTCGCCGTGTACATCGCCTCCTCCGCCCGGCGCAGGAGCTCGAGGGCGCTGCGTCCGTGTTCCGGAGAACGTGCGATCCCCACGCTGACCTCGGCCGGCACCCGAAGACCGGCCAGGTGCACCGGCGCCTGGAGCGCCTCCCGGATCCGCCGCGCGGCCGCCTCGGCGCCAGCGAGGTCCACCCCGCGGAGCAGCGCGGCGAACTCGTCGCCGTCGACCCGCGCGAGCAGGTCCTCAGGTCTCAGGACGGAGCGGATCCGCTCACTGGCAACGCGGAGCAGCTGGTCACCGTACTCGTGGCCGAGCGTCCCGTTGATGTCCCGGAGGCGGTCGAGATCCACCAGGATGAGCGCTGCGGGCAGCGGCCCGCCCGGACGATGCCCCCCGGCCAGCCACTGGGTGGCCGTCGCCGTGAACTGCCGCCGGCCCGGCAGGCCGGTGAGCTCGTCGACACCGTGCCGACGGCTGCGGAGAAGCCGGGCCACCCGGGCCCGGAGGCGAACGACGGGCAGGAAGACCGCGATCGCCGTGGTCACGGTCGAGGTCAGCACGGCCGACGACAGCCCTTTGCCGCGGCAGAGGCACCAGACCACGATCGAGGCCAGGAGAAGCCCGATGAGGGCGAGGAGAGCCGCGGGCCGCCGCGCCGCGCGCTTCCGGATACCGGCATCACCGGTGCGGGAACCCGTCGCCGTCCGTCCCGTCCGGGTCACCACGGCCGCACCGGAGCTGCCCGCGCCGCCGGCGTCCCCGCAGCCCGCGTCAGCACCGCCGATATCTGTGATGGAGGCGTCCGTGAAGGGAGCGTCAGCGACATCGGCGCCTGCGCCGACCCCGCCGACAGGTCCCGTGCGAGAGCCCTGCCCTCCGGCGCTGGTCCCGCGGGTGTCCTTCTCGTGGGCGTCGCCCGCACCGGCTGTGGCCCCGCCGGAGAGGCCCACGCCGGACAACATGTCGGCGGCCCCGGTCGTCGGAGCACCCGCGGAGCCCACGCTGGTGGTATTCGCGGCCATCCCCACGTGTGCGGACGGGGCGTCCTGGCGCGTCGGCGCGCACCCGTCCGGCTGGGGCCTCGATGTGGCCAGCGGAGCGGAGGCCGACGCCGTGGCACCGGGCGGCACGGCCTGGCGCGCGCTGTGCCGCCTGGTGGTGCGGCCGGCCCGTGCCGAGCCTGTCCGCGCCGAGGTCACCACCGGCTTTCACCCGGAGATCCAAACAGAGAAAAGTCTTGCCTGACCATACGATTGCCCCCGATGTTAAACCTGTTCGTAGGGACCCCCATGACCTGGCACTCGGCCCGCCGTCAAGCTGCTTGTGCCCGGTTCGTTCGCCCCTGCGGTACGCGAGCGTAACGCGCACGAGTTGGCAGGTTATCGGACTCCGCAGCTTATTGGTCCGCCCGCAAACAAACCGGGCCGGGCTGCCCGCTCACTGACGCCGTCCACCGGCCGGATTTCCTGATTAGCGGCCACCGTTCGGCGCTTCAACGGCATCTCGACGACATGACGTGGCCACCTGTGATCTTCCTGTGGTCCCATTGCGGACGAACGGCGCGGCGTACGTACCACAAGAGGCAACACGCACGTCCGTTCCGCCCGCTAGACCCCGACAGTTACACTCGTGGCAGGCAGATGCGACTCGACCAGGGGGAACACCAGAAACAGCAGAATCGCGGCGACACCCAACGCCAGGAGCACCGCGAGCGGGATACGTACCCGTGCGGGTCCAGGCAGGTGTCTGAAAATCCAGCTGTACACAATTCCTCCTACCTGTCCGTGAGCGCGGGCGGCGCCCCCTGGCTCTTGTCTCTCGTCTCATCCAGCTCGGCGAACACGATGAGCCTGCTCTTCGCGGAGAAGCGGGGATGGCACGTGGTCAGCGTCATCAGCGACCGGGTCGGCATCTCGCCCAGGTGGCCCGGCACGGGATAGGTCACGTCCAGCCGGTGCGGGTTCACGATCTCGGAGCCGGTGACCCGGTAGGTGAAGTACCTGTCGGCCACCTCGACCACGATGGGGTCTCCCACCCTCAGCTCGTCGACGCGGCTGAACGGCTTTCCGTAGGTCGTGCGGTGACCCGAGACGACGAAGTTCCCGATCCCGCCCGGCAACGCCGTTCCCGGGAAGTGCCCGGGCCCGCGGCGCAGCGCCTCGGTCGTCACGCCCTCGACGACGACCGGGGCGTAGTCCGCCCCGAAGCGCGGCACCCGCAGTACGGCGATGCCGTCGCCGAGCTCGACCGGTGGCACCGCCGGCCGCTGGTTCGCCGCCGGCCCGCCGGGCTCCGGCTCGGTCGGGGCCTGCCGGGCCCAGGCCGTCGTCAGATCGTGGCGGATCTGATCCTGCGTCCTGGACGCGAAGATATCCGTGATCCACAGCTGGTAGGCGAGGAAGAGCACCACCACGACACCGGCGGTGATCATCAGTTCTCCGGCGCCCCGGGCGATCCGTCCGCCGATCGGTCGCGGCGGTCGCGCGGTTGCCGGGCCCCATGGGTCACCCTGTGTGCCGGTCACGTTCCCTGCGCGCTCGCCACGGCGCTCGCCGTGCCCGGCGTCGTCTCGCGCGTCGGCGGGCGTGCCGCCTCTCGCGGCGGCCCCCGCCGCGGCACCGCCGGGTTGGACCGTCGGCGGATCCTCCTTGCGGGCGGTCGGGCGCCCGCCCTGCGCCGGGACGCCGTCAGAAGCTGCGGCGGCCGGCTGCTCTGGAAGGCGTGGCGGCCCGGCGAGCAGGTCATCGAGCCTGTCCAGGCCGCTGCGCTCGGCCCGTTCACCGGCGGGCGGATCGGGGGGCGAGTCCGGCGCCGGCAGGAGGGTCCGCGGGTGCTTGTCCTCGCCAGGAGTCCCGCCAGCACTCATGTCGCCACCCTAGGGCATCACTCCGCGACTATCAGTGAGAACATGGCGCGGGTTGAACCCAAAGGGCAACTCCAGCCGGTGAGCGGACATCAACTCCTCGTTGCTCAGGAGTACGGCCGTCGAGCCGTCCGCCGCGATCACGCCCTGGTCGAGGATCACGGAACGGGCACAGAGCTGCAGCGCGTAGGGCAGGTCGTGGGTGACCATGATCAACGTCAGGTCGAGGCCGCCCAGCACCTCGGCGAGCTCCCGGCGGCCGGCCGGATCCAGGTTGGCCGACGGCTCGTCGAGAACGAGGACGTCCGGCCGCATGGCGAGCACCGTCGCGACCGCCGCGCGGCGCCTCTCTCCCAGGCTGAGATGGTGCGGTGCCCGGTCGGCGTACCCGGCGAGCCCGACCGCCGAGAGTGCCTCCGCCACCCGTTCCGCCAGCTCCGGCCCGCGCAGACCGAGGTTCGCAGGCCCGAAGGCCACGTCCTGGCCCACCGTGGGCATGAACAGCTGGTCGTCGGGATCCTGGAACACCAGCCCCACCCGCCGCCGGATCTCCCGCATCTTCGGTCCGGCGACCGCCAGGCCCTCGATGCGGATCGACCCCGCCCCGGCCGTCAGGATGCCGTTGAGGTGCAGCATCAGGGTGGTCTTGCCGGCGCCGTTGGGGCCCAGCACCGCGACCCGCTCGCCGCGGGCAATCACGAGGTCGACCCCGAAGAGCACCTGCCGACCGTCCGGATAGGCGAAGGCCAGCCCGTCGATCTCGACGGCCGGCGGCCCGGCGCCGGCCGGCCCCGTCTGCGTGGCCGACCCGTCCGCGGGCTTCACAGCAGGCCCAGGCCCGCGTTGCGGGCGACCACGGCGACCGTCGCACCGAAGGCGATCAGGCCGCCGGCGAGTGTCCACTGCGCCGGCCGCGGCGCGGCGGTGGGCAACGCGCCGGGCAGGGTCCCCGAGTAGCCGCGGGCCAGCATCGCCAGGTGGACCCGTTCCCCGCGCTCGTACGAGCGGATGAAAAGGGTGCCGAGCGAGGCGGCGAGCACCCCGGTCGCTCGCAGCGAACGGGCCTCGTGCCCGCGGGAGCGGCGCGCCACCGCCATCCGGCGCATCTGGCCGACGACGAGACCCGCGTACCGGATCATGAACGAGGCGACCGCGATGATCACAGGTGGCAGGCGCAGCCGCTCCAGGCCGACGAGCAGGTCACGGGCAGGTGTGGTGGCAGCGAGCACGATCACGGTCATCAGCCCGAGCGTAGCCCGTGCCAGCAGGCCGAACGCCTGCTCCAGTCCGGGCCGCGAGAGCCCGAGGCCCAGCACCTCGACGCGCGGGCCCGGAACGACGAACGGCAGCGCCGCCGCGAAGGCGAGGAACGGCAGCTCCAGCGCGAGTCGACGCACGACGAGCAGCGCGCGCAGGCGCGCCACCGCGCACAGGGTGACCAGCACCAGCAGATGGGCCAGAAAGGCCCACCCGGCGGTGATGGGAGTGACCACCACGCAGATCACGTAGCCGAGGGCGGCAACGATCTTGCACTGGGCGGGCATCGCGTGCAGAACACTGCGCCCGGGCTGATAGGGATCAAGGACGTGCATACCACCCATCGTGTGGCAGGCCCCTCTACCCGTTCACCGCGGGAACCCGCTCATGGCCGGGATGCGGAGCCCGAGCCGGGGCCGGCGCCTGCAACCGCCGGCCCCGGCCCCGGCTCGGGCTCGGGCTCGGGCTCGGGCTCGGTGCGGGAGCGTGGGCGCAGCCGCGTGATTCCCAGGACGACGACAGCTCCGACCACGTAGGCGATCGACACTCCGATGACGCCGGCCACGGCCCCGGCGAGCCGCTCGTTGCCGATGCCGGACACTGCGTAGTCCGCCAGCGGCCAGTCCGCGAACGAATGGTCGTCCGCCTGCTGGATGAACCCCTTGTCCTCGGCGACCTTCTCCAGCCCGTCCGGACTCGAGCTGGCGTAGCCGGACACGAAGCCGGCGAGGACGAAGGCCACGAAGAGGCCTACGACGAGGAAGACCGTGTTCCTGCGGTCCCGGCGCCCCGTACCAGCTCCGTCTCCCGAGTCGAAGGGCTGTGGGCTGCTGCCGCCAGGTCGCGCCGAAGATGCGGGCGTCTCCCGGTAGGCGCCGTCGGGTCTGGTGGTCATGAGGCGCTCCCATCCTCGCGGCGGGCCGCCGGCTGGGGCCTACCGGCACCGGCCACCGCGGGTACCAGGCCCGCGCCGGCGCCGGCGGGCTCGAAACGCCGAACCGTCAGGTCCTGCGCCCGCTGCAGGTCCCGGGCGCCGTACACGAGATCGGGGCGGGTACCGAGCACGAGGCTCACAGTGGCGGCGGTGATGGCTGCCTCGCCGATCCCGATCAGGCAGTGCACTCCGAGCATCGCGCCGGCGACACCGCCGAGCGGCAGGTCGACCGTGCCGCCGATCGCGAACTGGAGCACGAAGACACCCGCGGCGAGGGGAACCGTGGCGAAGGCGGCGACAGCCGAGGCGGCGACCACCGAGGGCCCTCGCCGCGGCAGGACCCTTCTGGCCAGGGCGAACAGGCCATAGCCGCCGACGGCGCCGACCAGCGCCATGTTCGTGATGTTGAGTCCGAGGGCGCTGAGGCCACCGTCGGCGAACAGGGCCTGGACGCCCAGCACCACCGCGATGCCGATCGCGCCCAGCCAGGGCCCGACCAGCACGGCCGCGAGCGTGCCACCGAGCAGGTGCCCGCTGGTTCCCAGGGCCACCGGGAAGTTGAGCATCTGGCCCGCGAAGACGAAGGCTGCGACGAGCCCGGCGAGCGGCGTGAGCTGATCAGTGTTCTCCGCCCCGGCCCGCTTCACGGCGTAGCCGACCCCGGCGACGGCGACCAGGCCGAACGCCGCGGACGTCGGGGCGTCGATGAACCCGTCCGGGATATGCATGCTTTCCCCTCACCCACGGGCACTCAGCCACGGCGCGGCAGCGGATCGGCAGCGACGCGGGCCCGTCCAACGTTGCTAAGAATACGCATCTGCGACTCACTTGCAGGAAAAAGCGACCAGCCTGCCCACAGCGGCCCGTCCGACCCGTCCCTGGGCTGACGAGGCCCGGCTGGCCACGGACGTCCCACCCCTTCGCTGACGGTCGGCGCCACCCGCGCCGCCACCTGCGCCACACAGTGGCACTTGGATACTCTGAGTTATCAGCCGACTATGATGAGTGACTGTCTCGTGGGGACGGGGTCGCCCACCCGGAGTCGCGTGCGCGTCCGTCGCCAGCAGCACCCAGCCATCCCACCGCGCGCCCGCGCCAGGTCCGGACGAGGTGAGGCCATGAAGACCATCGCGGTGATCATCCACCGGGGGCCGGTGGGCCGGACAGTGGATCTCGCGACCCGTCTCGACGTGTCCGCACATCTCGACCAGGTCACCGTGGTGGCCAATGATCTGTCCGCGCGCCCGACCGGACTGCCGGCGGGCGTGAGCTGGCTCGTCCCACCCCGGGACCTCGGACGCGGCGGTGCCTTCCGGTACGCGGTGGCGGCCATGCCCGAGGTCTCCGCCTACCTGCTGGTCGAGAACAACGTGCGGATCGGTGACGCGACCATCGGTGCCTGCCTGGAGCTGCTCGCCGGCGCGAACATCGGGGTGGTCGCCCCCGCGCTCGTGGACGAGGCCGGCGCACGGTCCGTTCCGGCCCGGACGACCCGCTTCCTCGTGCTGCCCCGAATCCTGGGGAACGCCCCCGCGGACCGCCCCAGCGAGGCCAACTGGGTCAGCGGCGCAGCGATGTTCGTCAAGGCCGAATGCCACCAGCGGGTCGCGATGGACGGCCGTTACTTCCACGGCCTGGAGGACATCGACTTCTGCTATCGCGTCCGCAACGCGGGCTGGAGCGTCGTGATCTGCCCGCGGGCAGCCTGGCGGTCAGGCGCCGATCCCGACCCGGACGGCTTCCGCGGCTACTACGAGGTACGGAACCGGCTGTGGTTCACCCGCCTTCGCGGCTGGCGTGGCCGCACGGCCGCGGCGGCGGTCTGGACGCTGTGCGCAACACTGCCCCACGCCATCACCTACAGTCATCGATCGGACCGAGGGGAGGCCGGCTCCCGGCAGACCCCTGCCGGTCGGCTCGTGCTGCGCGGCCTGCTGGACGGCCTCGGCCCGGTGCCCCCGAGCGGCGACCCTCGGGCGGACGAACCACGACCCTCCCGGTGGGCTGCGTCGAGGTCACGGTCAGGCGCCGGCCGCCGCGGCGGCTGACCTGCCCTGCTCCGGACCGCCAGACCGCGTGACTGTCAGACCGCGTGGCCGTCAGACCGCGTGGCCGTCAGACCGCGTGGCCGTCAGACCGGCTACCGGCTCGGCGGCGCGCGCGGCGGGCACCACCGCCGCGGGCACGGCCACGAAGACCGACTGCCAGGCGAAGAGGTTCGGGCGGGTGGACAGGGCCCAGTGGTCGGCGCGTTCGACGAGGGCCGTCGAGATCCACTCGCGAGTCCGCCACCACGGCAGGCCGCCGCTGCCGCCGGTGGCGAGGATCCGCAGGCCATGCTGCTCGAGCAGTTCACGCCCCGTCCGGATGGTGAAGAAACGCAGGTGGGTGACGTCCATGACGCCGGTATCGGTGTAGTCGAAGCGACCCAGCAGTTGCTTCGCCCGCTCCCGGTAGTGCGCGATGTTCGGGAGCGCCACCGCGATCCGCCCGCCGGGAGCGAGCACCCGCTGCGCCTCCGCGAGGAGCCCGGCCGGCTCGACGAGATGCTCCAGGATGTGGGACAGGACCACGAGGTCGTAGGACGCGTCCGCGGCGAAGCGCAGGCCGTCGGCCAGGTCAGCGAGTTCGACCCGCTCGCACTCGACGGCGGCGGCGGCGAGCTCCGCGGAGTCCCGCGTCACCCCGGTGACCCGCCAGCCGGCGGCGCGGAGCAGGCGGGCGTTGTCCCCGGCGCCACAGCCGCAGTCCAGTGCCCGGCCGGGCGGAATGTCGACCAGGCCGAGCAGCGTTCGGTTCCCGGTGTTGCGGTAGCGGAGATCCAGATCCGTCGTCATCGCCGACACCCTGCTTTCCTGTGGTCCGCGCGTACCCGCGCCCCAGCTAGTTACCTGAAGTGATACTCCAACTACCGAAAGAAGGGGTGGAGGGCGGCGGAGCGTGGCGCCCACACCGAGCCACCCGGGGCGGGGTCGCCGGCTTCCCGTCAGTACAGGGCGACACGAACACCCGACCGGCGCTGACACGGCCACGCATCACCACAACTACAGAGAGACTCTCTACTATCACTTTCCGTGCCTCTACCTCGCAGATCGCCCGCCCTGACCGCACCGACCGCGACTGACCAGGACGCGACTGCCCCGCGGGTGCTCCTGCTGCACACCACGACACCGCATCCGGACGCCGCGCGTCACCTCGCCGCCGTCGCCGCCGGCCTGCGGGCGGGCGGCGCCGAGGTGACGCGACTGGCCGCCCGCGAACAGGCCGAGCGGTCCGCTCCGGCCCCGACAGCCGGGGAGGCCGGAGCGACCAGGACAGCCGGGGCTCGGCTGCTTCGCCGGACCGGTCAGCCGGGGGTCGATCTGGCGTCCCGCCTCCGCACGGTGTGGTCGGCCGCGGCCGGAGCACGGGCACTGGGCCCCGTGGACAGCGTTGTCGCCGGACACGTCACGCTTGCTCCGGCCGCGGCCGCCGCCGCCCGACTGACGGGCGCGAGCCGGGTGCCCGTCCTCTTCCACGGCGTCGACATGTGGACGATGCGCCCGCATCTGCGCCTTCTCCTCCGCCACGACCCCCTGCTCTACCCGGTGACATCCAGCTCGTTCAGCGCGGGGGCGCTGTCACCGGTACGGATGGGAGCGATCATCCCGCCAGGTCTGGAGCACCAATGGCGCGAGACCCTGCTCGCCGAGGCGGCGCGCCGCCGGCCGCTGCCGCCGATGCCCACGGTCCTGAGCGTCTTCCCGCTCGGTGACTGGGAGTCCAAGGGGCTGACCACCCTGGTCGACGCACTCGACAGCGCGGCCGCCGTGCTCGGGCCGGTGCGGCTGGTGATCGCGGGAGCCGGGCCGGCACCCGGGGCCCTGCACTCCATCGTCGCCGCGCGCAAGCACACGACACTGTGCGAGGACCCCCGTGACGCGGCCCTCGCCCGGCTGTACGCGACCGCTGACCTGTTCGCGTTGTGTACCCGAACCCGCACCAGGCCGCCGGTGAGCGGCGAGGCGCACCCGACCGCGCTGCTGGAGGCGCAGCTCGCGGGCTGTGCGGTCATCGGCCCCGCTCAGGGCGGGTCACCGGACGCCTATCAGCGGGGTGCCACCGGATGGACCCCGGCCGACGAGTCGGTGCCCGCGTTGGCCCACATCCTGGAGGATCTGCTCGCGGACCGCGCGCGGCTGGCCCGCGCCGGCCGACTGGCCAGCGACTGGGCACGGAGCGTCACCGACCCCGACGATCACATCCGGGCCGTCTTCGCCGCCCTGCTCGGACGTCAGCCACAGGCCCGCACCGACAGCGAAGCAGCGGGCCAGGAACTCACCGGCCCGCCCGCCCCCCGCTCCCCGGAGTCTCCCGCGCCCCACGGGTCCCGGGGGCCGACCGAGGAGGCCCCGGCCGGCCGCTCCTGATCAGGCCTGGGCCGCGGCCTGTCGGACGAGCTCCGGCACCCGCGGGAACACGGCCTGCTCGTAGCGGCGAATCGCGACCAGCAGCCAGCTGCCCGCGGCGTCCGCCGGGGCCTGTCCAGCAGCCGGACGGCCGTCAAGATTCTGCAGCCGGACGTCGCCGAACCCGGCACGTTCGACCAGTTCGACCAGGTGGCCGGCTTCACGCGGGTGGTGTTCTGGGAGGTACCTGCCCCGCGGGCGCGCCGCCGGCCCTGAGGGCGGGGGCGGCGCGGATTCCGCCTGCGTGGTCGGTGGCTGCGTGGTCGGTGGCTGTGGGCGGCCGCCGACGGGGCCCGACACGCTCGCCCGGAGGACGAGACACCCGCCGGGGCGCAGGCTCGTCCACACCGACGCCAGCAGGGCGGAGAGGTCCTCGTCGTCCAGCTGCGTGGCAAGGGTCAGGGAGACCGCGATGTCGACCCGGCGGCCGGATCCGAAGAACTCCCGAGGAGTCCGGTAGTCGATGTTCACCGCATGGTTGAGGACGCGCGCGCAGGCGAGGACACCACGCGAGACGTCCACCGCCTCTACCGACCAGACCCGGCCGGCCACCGCGCGCGCCAGGTAGCCGGGGCCGCAGCCGACGTCGAGCAGGTCCTGCTCGGGCGCCAGGTACGGCTCGAGCACATCCCGGACAAACATGTCGTGGGCACCGCGGTCGCGGTGTGCGGACCGGTCCGGGCGCTGGCCTCGGGGGTGGTGTGCGGCGAGGCCCACCAGCCGCAGGGCCAGCCCTGGCCGCCGCGGACCGGGCGTCACGCTGACGAGCAGGCGGACCCACCTGGCGCCGAGGAAGGTCCGCCCGCCGGTTACCGCGAGAAGCAGTGATCGGAGGCGGGAGAGGCGCAGGTGTGCCGCACAATCACCGTCAGTAGGCTGTATATCGCCGTCGCCGTCAGGGAGTCCGGGAGCCACAGGTCCTTCCGGACCGCCTGACCGCTGCCTCACAGGGTCCGACCCTGACAGGACGGACACATGAAGTCAACGAACGACTACAGCGAGTTTGACTACTCCAGGTAGTCGCGGAGCTTCTGCGACCGGGAGGGGTGGCGAAGCTTGGACAGCGTCTTCGACTCGATCTGCCGGATGCGCTCCCGGGTCACTCCGAACTCGCGGCCGACCTCCTCCAGCGTCCGCGGATGGCCGTCGGTGAGGCCGAAGCGGAGCTGGATCACCTTCTTCTCCCGGTCGGAGAGCGTGTGCAGGACGGAGTCCAGCTGCTCCTGCAGGAGGATGAAGCTGGCTGCGTCCACCGGCACGACCGCGTCGCAGTCCTCGATGAAGTCGCCGAGGTGGGAGTCCTCCTCCTCACCGATCGGCGTCTCCAGCGAGACCGGCTCCTGGGACACCTTCAGGATCTCCCGGACCTTGTCCGGGGTGAGGTCCATCTCCTTGGCGATCTCCTCCGGGCTGGGCTCCCGGCCCAGGTCCTGCAGGAGCTGCCGCTGGATGCGGATCAGCTTGTTGATCGTCTCGACCATGTGCACCGGGATACGGATCGTCCGGGCCTGGTCCGCGATCGCGCGGGTGATGGCCTGGCGAATCCACCAGGTGGCATAGGTGGAGAACTTGTAGCCCTTGGTGTAGTCGAACTTCTCGACCGCCCGGATGAGCCCGAGATTGCCCTCCTGGATGAGGTCCAGGAACAGCATGCCGCGCCCGACGTACCGCTTCGCGATCGAGACGACGAGCCGGAGGTTCGCCTCGACGAGCTTCCGCTTGGCGATCTGCCCGTCCCGCTCGATGGCCTCCAGGTCACGGCGCATCTGCGGGGAGGTCTTCTTCGTCGCCACCGCGAGCTTCTCGGAGGCGAAAAGGCCGGCCTCGATCCGCTTGGCGAGGTCGACCTCCTCCTCCGCGGTCAGCAGCGGGACCTTGCCGATCTCCTTCAGGTACATCCGTACCGGGTCGGAGGTCGGGGCCTTGAGCGCGAGCTCCTCCTCCTCCCGACGTCGACGGGCCAGCAGGTCCGCCTCGTCGGCGTTCTCGCCCCCCGCCTCGAGGACCTCGATGCCCTCGTCATTGAGCACCTGCAGGACGGTCTCGGCCTGCTCAGGGGGCAACTCGGCCGCCTGGATAGCGACCGTGACGTCCTCAGTGGTGAGGAAACCGATCTCCTTGCCACGGGTGATGAGGTCCTTGACCTCGTCCACCTGGGCCTCGCGGGGTAGGACGGTAGGACTCATGGGCGGAATCTCGTCACTTCCTTCTCGGGATCGACCCAGGTTACGCGGCACCTACGCCCCGCTCCCGGAGTTGGAGCTTGTGCTGTTCCAAAGCAATCAGCTCACCGAACGCACGGTTGAAGGCATCAGTGTCGGATGTCGGGTTGAGCCGCTGTACCTGCGACTTCACTTCCCTGATCCGACGGGTCACATGCAGCTCCTGAACACGCGACATCTGTTCGTCGACGTAGCGGTCGTCCACATCGTGGTCGCACAGCACTCCCTCGACCGCGAGCGCGAGGACGAACCGCCGCAGCTCCTCGTCCGGAATCACGTCCACGACCGCACCGGCCCAGCCGAACGGATCACCGGCCGCGTACAGCCCCGCGCACACCCCGCCCGCGGCGGCGATCGCCTCGCGGACCGCGCGATGCGCGGGAACAGTGAACAGCTCGGCGGCGAGCGTGTCGAACAGCGGGCCGGCCAACCCCGGGTACTGCAGGGCGAGCTTGAGAGTCTCCCGCTCGACGATGACGACCGCCTCGTCCGGCGCGGCCTCGAGCTGCCTGCGCCCCGCCGCGCGCGCCCCGCCACCACCGTCGACACCCGGGGCACCACCCTGGCCACCCGTGGCCACGGCACCGCTCGCGCCGGAGGGCCTGGCCGTGCCACCGCCGCCAGCCGAAGCCTTCGCGCGGTGCTGCCCAACCCGGTCGACCACGAACCGCTCGTCCAGGAAGCCGAGCCAGCGGTCCAGGTTCACCGCATAGCGATGCCGGATACCGGTGTCCTTGAGCCGGTTCACCAGCGGCGCGGCGGCGTCCAGCGCGGCGAGGCGGCCCTCGGTGGTGTTCAGGTCGTAGCGGTCGATCACGCCGCGGATCGCGAACTCGAACAGCGGCTGCCGGCTGGCCACGAGGTCGCGCACCGCCGCGTCGCCATGCTGCGTCCACAGGTCGCACGGGTCGAGCCCGTCCGGCTGTACCGCTACATAGGTCTGGGTGACGAACCGCTCCTCGTACTCGAAGGCCCGCATGGCGGCGGCCTGCCCGGCCTTGTCCCCGTCGAAGGTGAAGATCACTTCGCCGGGACGGGAGTCCGAGTCCATCAACAGCCGGCGCACGATGGCGACGTGGTCGCCACCGAAGGAGGTCCCGCAGCTCGCGACGGCCGTGGTGACGCCCGACAGATGACAGGCCATGACGTCGGTGTACCCCTCGACGACCACCACCTGGTAACGGCGGGCGATGTCACGCCGCGCCAGGTCGGCGCCGTAGAGGAGCTTCGCCTTCTTGAACAGCGGCGTCTCCGCCGTGTTGAGGTACTTCGGCCCGGCGTCGGGACCATCGGCGAGGCGCCGGCCGCCGAAGCCGACGACCTCACCGCCGAGATCACGGATCGGCCACAGCAGCCGGTGGTGGAACCGGTCGATGAGCCCGCCGCGCCCGCCGCGCTTGGCAAGACCGGCCAGCTCCAGCTCCTCCGCCGTGAAGCGGCGCGCGAGCAGGTGCCGGGTCAGCGCGTCCCAGGACGCGGGCGCGTAGCCGAGGCCGAACTGCTCCGCCGCCGACCGGTCGAAGCCGCGGGAGGTGAGGAACTCCCAGCCGGCGCGCGCATCCGGAGAGGAGTGGAGCTGCTCGGTGTAGAACTCGGCTGCCAGCCGGTGGGCCTCCAGCAGGCGCTGCCGCTGACTCGTCACCGCCCGGCTGGTGGTGCCCCCACCCTCGTAGGTCAGGGTGATTCCGGCCCGGCGGGCGAGGCGCTCGACCGCCTCCGGGAAGCTGAGACCGTCAATCTTGCGGACGAAGGCGTAGACGTCGCCGCCCTCGTTGCAGCCGAAGCAGTGGAAGAACCCGACCGAGGGCCGGACGTTGAACGACGGCGACTTCTCGTCGTGGAAGGGACACAGCCCGACCAGGCTGCCGCCGCCGACCGGGCGGAGCTGGACATGATCACCGATGACGTCCGCGATGTTCGACCGCTCCCGTACGAGAGCTATGTCAGCGTCGCGGATGCGCCCGGCCACCGAATCCCTCCCTGGTCACGTCCGGCGGGCCCGCCATCGCGGGCTCCGATGTCACTGGATAGACGGCGCCACCCCGCCTGGGGTTGCGCACCGCGGGTATCTCGTGTCCGGTCACCTGGTACGACGCGGCCAGCGGCCCGGCCCACCCGGGGCGCCCTCGCCGCCGACCGGACGGAACCGCTGATGACGTCGGTGTCAACGGTCCTTTCGCGTGATGGTACTTGTCATCCGACCGACAGTGGCGATCATGCCACGCGCGGAGCCGGTGGCGACCGCCTCTCGCCCCGACGGAGCGCGCTGTCCGGGCCGCACCGCCCGAGCCGCGCCGCGGGACGACGCCCGGCACCGTCCGGCACACCCTCGCGAAGACCATGATGCGACACAGGCCACATCGGAAGCCACCGACGAACCATGCTCATCACTCCAGTGTCGCGCCACGACCCCATCCCATCCCAAACGCAGCCGGCAGCGATCACAGCGTACGTCGTTTTTTGCTGGTCACAGCACCCTCTGCGGTGGTCGGCCCGTCAGTGCCCCACTCCGGGGGCCCGCGGGCCGGGCACGCGAGGGGGACCACCCAACGGGTTGACGACCTGTGTTCTCCCACTGTGCGGGCGACACGCCGGTGCGCGCGAGACGAACCAGACCCGTTCGAGGGTGTTCAGTCTCTCACCCAGAGTGAGATTCCGATCATTGGGGCAGGTCACAGGCCCATGTCAGCGGGGTCATACCACTCGCTGACCACGAAGCTGAGCGTATCGAGGCGATTCTCGTACCTACGTCGATCGCAACAACGATACTTTGGGCGCACCCCGTTCCCCCAACTCGGCCCGGAGGCCCGCCGTGGACAAGATCGTCAAGTACGGTGCGATCGCGTTCCTCATCTTTTTCATCGTCACCGCACCGGACAGCGCCGCGAGCATCATCGACCGGGTGTTCGGGTGGCTTGAGGACATCGGGAACGGAGCGTCTGAGTTCGTGACAGACACAGCCCTGTGATCCGGCCCCTCCCCGGCCCGGCGTCTGCGACACTTCGATCGTGGTGAGACTCCAGCTTCCAGACCCAGCGCTGCGGGACACCAAGTACCTCGCGTCCCAGGAACGCCTGGTCATGATGGTGCGGCTGCACTGGGCCATCATGCTGCCGGTCCTCCTGCAGACACTGGGCGCGGCGCTGCTCGCCCTCGCCGTGAACGTCCTCCTGACCTTGGAGGACATCGACACGGGCCCCATCACCACAGTGCTGTGGTGGTTCGCGCTCTTCATGATCCTCCGAATGCTCTGGAAGATCGCGGACTGGCACTTCGACCACCTGATGATCACAGACAAGCGTCTGCTGAAGGTGTCGGGCATCTTCTTCCGCAAGGTCCAGACGATGCCACTGTCGAAGATCACCGATCTCACCTACAACCGGGACCCGCTCGGGCGGCTCCTCGGGTACGGCGAGTTCGTCGTCGAGTCAGCCGGCCAGGACCAGGCTCTCTCGAAGATCAGCTTTCTTCCCCGGCCGGACCGGCTCTACCTCACCCTGGTCGACATGACCTTCGGTGGCGGCCCGTCCCCGGCCGGCGACGACTGACCCCTCACGGTCAGCCGCCGCCCTCGCCCCGCCTCCGGGCCAGCCCTCGTCTCCGGGCCGGCCTCCTGCCTGCGCCGAGCCCCTCGTCCCTGACCGGCCGAGGGGCCGGCCGCGCATGCGGACACGCAGAAAGCCCCGCCTGGCGCGGCGGGGCTCTCAGGGGACGCTCTCGGGCTCTTGTGGGGCTGAGGACAGGCAGGGGTCGGCTGTCACGGGCCTGGCCCCGTCGGCGCGCCCGCGAGGGGCGCGCCGACGGGGCGTTGCTCAGCGAAGCAGACCGCGCGCGGCCTCGACGATGTGCGGAGTCGAGATACCGGCGAAGTCCAGCAGCTCGTCGGGGGTACCGGATCCGGGCAGTTCGGTGACCGACAGGTGGGCGAGCCGCACGGAGACGTCGCCGTCCCGCAGGGCACTGGCGAGACCTTCCAGCACGGCGCCGCCGATGCCGCCCTCGGCGTAGTGGTCCTCGGCGACGACCAGCCGGCCGCCGGTCGCCCGCGCGGCCTCGGCCAGGGTCGCGGCGTCGACCGGCTTGATCGAGTACAGGTCGATCACCCGGGCCGACACACCCTCGGCGGCCAGGACGTCCGCCGCGGCCAGGCAGTGGTGCAGGGTGACGCCGGCGCCGATCAGCGTGACGGTGTCGGCGTCCGAGCTGCGCAGGACCTTGGAGCCGCCCGGCACGAACTGCTCGTCGGGCCCGTAGAGAACCGGGTAGGCACCGCGGGTGGTCCGCAGGTAGCTGACGCCGCGCAGGCCGGCCATGACCTCGACCAGCTTCGCGGTGGACGTCGCGTCGCTCGGGTACAGCACGGTCGACCCGCCGACCGCCCGCATCATCGCGAGGTCCTCGAGCGCCATCTGGGACGGGCCGTCGGCACCGATCTCCACGCCGGCATGCGACCCGGAGAGCCGGATGTCCGCCTGCGAGATGGCCGCCATCCGGATGAAGTCGTACGCCCGGGACAGGAACGCCGCGAAGGTCGAGGCGAACGGGACGTAGCCGCGCACCGACAGCCCGACCGCCGCGGCGACCAGCTGCTGCTCGGCGATGAAGATCTCGAAGAACCGGTCCGGATGGGCCTTGGTGAAGTCCTCGGCGTAGGTCGAGTTGCTGACCTCCGCGTCGAGCGCCACCACGTCCGTCCACGCCCCGATCGCGGCCAGGGCCTGGCCGTACGCCCGCCGGCTGGCGACCTTGGCACCGAGCTCGTAGGTCGGCAGGGTGAACGCCGGACGGGCCTGGTGCTCCGGCCGCGCCAGGTCGGCAGGCGGCACCGGGCCACGCACGCGCAGGTTGCGCTCGCCGCCGAGCTCGACGATCGCCCGCTCGGCCATGTCGCCGGTCAGCGGCTTGCCGTGCCAGCCCTCGACGTCGGCGATCTCGGAGAAGCCCTCCCCCTTGCGGGTGCGGGCCAGGATCACGGTGGGCCGCGCCGCGTCCTCTGCGTCGGCGAGGGCGGCGTCGATCGCACCCAGGTCATGGCCGTCGACCACCAGGGCACGGGCACCGAAGGCCTCGACCCGGCGGGCGTAGGCGGCCATGTCCCAGCCGAGCTCCGTCGGCCCACGCTGGCCGAGCCGGTTGACGTCCACGATGGCGATCAGATTCGACAGGCCGTAGAAGGAGGCCTTGTCCAGCGCCTCCCACATCGAGCCCTCGGCCATCTCGCTGTCGCCGCAGACCACCCAGACCCGGTAGGGCGTCCGGTCCAGGAACTTGCCGGCGAGCGCGACCCCGACGGCGTCCGGCAGGCCCTGGCCCAGCGACCCGGTCGCGACGTCCACCCACGGCAGCACCGGGGTCGGGTGGCCCTGCAGGCGGTGGCCGAACCGGCGGTAGCCGGTCATGAGCTCCTCGTCGGAGACCACGCCGACAGCCTTGAACATCGAGTAGATCAGGGGCGACGCGTGCCCCTTGGAGAAGATCAGATGGTCGTTCGCGGGATCGTCGGGGTTGTCCCAGTCGTAGCGGAGGTGCCGCGCGAGCAGCACAGCCATGACGTCCGCGGCGGACATGGAGGATGTCGGATGGCCGGAGCCCGCCGAGGTGCTGCTGCGGATCGAGTCGACGCGCAGCTGCTGCGCGAGTTCCTGAACCGTCTCCAGGTCGGCGACTCCAACCACTTCGGACACGGGAGTTGCCACACCAGTCTCCTTCGTCAGCATTGTGCTGGTCTTCGGTTGTCCTGGTCGGGCCGGTGAGGCGAGCCGGCGCCGCCGGCCGACACCGCAGCCGTCGTGACGCGGCCCCACGCAGGTCGAGTGTCGTCTGTGCCGCGGGCCGGCCGACCCGGCGCCTGACGCCTGTCGCACTACCCCGTCACTCCGCGATCCGAACCGTACCAGCACGCAGGGCCTGTCACACCGGTGGAAAGCCGGCCTTCGTCACACCGGCGACACCCCGGCGGCACCCGGCCGGAGGTCGAACGCACCGGCGGGCCCGGGTCCGGTGACCCGCGGGTGGCGGTGATCACCACCGGCAGCGCGTGCCGTCGCCCGGACGGGGGTGCCGGGCCGCGGGGTCAGACGGCCGGAGTATGGGCCCCGGCCGGGGAGGCCCGGTGGAACAGCTGGTAGAAGCGGTAGCCGATGCCCTCGCGGAGGATGTAGCGGACCTGGGTCCCGAAACCGCGGTTCGCCGGGCCCTTCGTCGCCGGGGACGTCACCGTCTCTATCCCCAGGTCCGTGGCGATCGCGCGGGAACGCAGGCTGTGCCAGCGGTCGGTCACCACCACCGCGGACCCCCACTGCCGGCTGTCCATCAGACCGGCCACCGCGGTCAGCGACGACAGGGTGTCCCGGCCCTGCGGGACAGCCATCACGGCACTCGCCGGCACGCCGTGGTCACGCAGGTAGGCCGCGGCGGCCTCCGCCTCGGTGAACCGGTCGCCCGGCTGGTTGCCCCCCACGGTGATCACCCGGGGCGCGACGCCGGCCCGGTAGAGCTCCAGCGCGTGGTCCAGCCGGGCCGCGAGGATCGCCGACGGGCGGCCGTCGTACTGCGAGGCACCCAGCACGATCAGCGCGTCGGAGGCCCGACGGTCGTCGTCCCGGCCGACCCACCACACCTCCCCGAAGGTCGCGGCGGATCCGGCGACCAGCAGCATGACGATCATCAGGACGACCCGCAGGGTCCAACGCCACCAGGGAACCCGAAACCAGGACGCCGAGGGCGGACGGGGCAGAAACCGCCGAGGGGACAGGTCCACGCGATGTCACGTTAGCCGCAGCGGACCTGTTCAAACCCCCCGGCCGGATCCTGCGCCCTCAGGTGCCGTCGGCAGCTCCCGCCGGCGTGATCGGGAGAGTACCGAGCGCGTCCCAGTCGAGCACCTCGGCGGCGACGTCGCGGATCTCGGCGAGCAGCCCGAGCCGGGCCGCCCGCACGGCTGGATCGTCGGCCATCACCATGACGGCGTCGAAGAACGCGTCGACCGCGGCTGGCAGCTGGTCCGCCACGGCGACGAAGTCCGCGAGCTCCGGTGCCCGCCCGGGGCTGCGCACGACCAGCTGACGGGACAGCTCGGTGGCGGCCTGGGCGAGCCGGTGGTCCGCCGGGTCGACGAGATCGTCGATCACGATGCCCGGGGTGGCCTCGGCCGGGACGATCCGGCGGACCCGACCGACCGCGGCGGCGAGCCGGGCGAAGGCGGGGCTGTCCACCAGGGTGCGCAGCTCACGCAGGGTCGAGGCCGCGCGGGCCGGCCGCCCGGTCAGCGGGCGCAGCGCGCCGACCAGCCGGTGGTCGGTGCCGGCGTCCAGCAGCTGCTGGGTGAAGCGGCCGCGCACGAACGCGTCCGCCTGCTCCAGGGCGGTCTCCGACACGGGCACCGGGAGGAGCTTCGCCGCCTCGGCCAGCATGTCCGCCACGGTGAGACCCGCGAACTCGGGACGCCCCGCCAGGATCGCGGTGACACCGAGCGCGGCCCGGCGCAGCCCGAACTGGTCCGAGCTGCCGGTCGGTGCCGCGTCGAGCGCGAACAGCCCGGTGAGCAGGTCAAGCCGGTCGGCGAGGGCGAGCAGCGCACCGGGGACGGTCTGCGGCACGGCCCCGCCGGCGCGGCGCGGCAGCTCCATCTCGTACAGCGCCACCGCGACGGCCTCGGGCTCGCCGGCCCGGCGGGCGTACTCGCGGGCCATCGTCCCGGCGAGGCTGGACAGCTCGATCACCATCTGGGTGGCGAGGTCGAACTTGGCCAGCTCACCCGCGCGGTCGAGGGTCGCCCGGTCGGGTGCGGACAGGCCGGCGCCGGCGGAGCTGCCGAGCCGGTCGGCAAGCCGGCCGGCAAGAGCCGCGATGCGGTCCGCCCGGTCGGCGACCGAGCCGAGCCGCTGCTCGAAGGTCAGCTTCGCGAGACCCTCCCGGAAGGTCGCCAGGGGCACCTTGAGGTCGGCGTCGAAGAAGAACGCCGCGTCCTCGAACCGGGACCGCAGCACGGCCTCGTTGCCCGCGCGGACCAGCGGGACGTCGACCGCTCCGTCCGCCACCGTGACGAAGCACGGCTGCAGCGCCCCGGCCGTGTCCCGCACCGCGAGGTACCGCTGGTGCTTGTGCATCACCGTCGTGAGGATCTCCGGCGGCAGCTCGAGGTAGCGCCGCTCGAAGGAGCCGAGCACCGGGCGCGGGTACTCGACGAGGTTGGTCACCTCGTCGATGACGTCCGCCTCGAGCTCGAGGTCGATCACACCGTGCTGCTCGGCGGCCAGCTTCGCGGCCTCGTCGACGATCAGCTCCCGGCGGGCGGCCGGATCGAGCAGGACGGAGCTGGCGGCGAGCAGCTCGGCGTAGCCGTCGGCGCCGCGCACCTCGATCGGCGGCGACCCGGCACGCCGGTGGCCGCGGGACGTCGTCCCGGCCGCCAGCGTGGACACGGCGACCGGGACGACCGAGCCGCCGAGCAACGCCACCACCCAGCGCACCGGGCGGCTGAAGGACAGCTCGGGGTCGTTCCAGCGCATGTTCCGCTCGGACCGCAGACCGGCCAGGACGGCGCCGAGCACATCGGCCAGGACCTCGATCGCCGGCCGGCCGGTGTCGGTGCGCACCAGGGCGACATGCTCGACGCCGCGGTGCTCGACGACGGTGAGGTCGGCCACCGCGGCGCCCTGCCCGCGCACGAACCCGGTTGCCGCCTTCGTCGGCTCGCCCTGCGCGTCGTAGGCCGCCGAACGGCGCGGGCCCCGCACGACCTGCTCGACGTCGGGCTCCCGGGCGGCGACCTTCTCGACGACGGCGACGATGCGCCGCGGGGTCCCCCGCACCAGCACGGAGCCGTGCGCGAGGCGGGTGCCCGCCAGCCGCTCGACCAGTGCGGCCCGGACAGCCTCGGTCTGGCGGCCCACCTCCGCGGCGGGCAGCTCCTCCGTGCCGATCTCGAACAGCAGCGTCGCCGGGCCGGACGGCACCGCCGCCGGGTCGACGGCGGCGGGAACGGCCGGCGCCGGCCGGGGGGTCTCCCCCAGCGGGCTGCCCAGCTCGACCCGCCGCTCCCGCCAGAGCGCGGCGACCTCGCGGGACATCCCCCGCATCTGGGCGAACGAGGTCGCCCGCTCGGTGGTGGAGACGGCGCCGCGGGAGTCCAGAATGTTGAACGCGTGCGAGCACTTCAGCACGTACGAGTGGGCCGGGACCGGCAGCCGGGCGTCGAGCAGCCGGCGGGCCTCCGCGGCGAACTCGCCGTACATCCGGCGGACCGCGTCGATGTCGGCCTCGTCGAGGTAGTACCGCGACATCTCGAACTCGGCCTGGCCGAACACCTCTCCGTACGAGGCCCCGGGGGCGTAGGCGATCTCGGCGAAGTGCCGGACCTCCTGCAGCGCCATCATGATCCGCTCGATGCCGTAGGTGATCTCGACGCTCACCGGGTCGAGCGACTGGCCGCCGGCCTGCTGGAAGTAGGTGAACTGGGTGATCTCCTGCCCGTCCAGCCACACCTCCCAGCCCAGGCCCCAGGCGCCCAGGGCCGGCGAGGTCCAGTTGTCCTCGACGAAGCGGACGTCGTGCGCCGCGGTGTCGACACCCAGCGCGCGCAGGCTGCCCAGGTACAGCTCCTGCGGGTCACCCGGATCCGGCTTGAGGATCACCTGGAACTGGGTGTGGGTCTGGAGCCGGTTCGGGTTGAAGCCGTAGCGCGAGTCGTCCGGGCGCACCGAGGGCTCCACATAGGCCACCCGCCACGGCTCGCCACCCAGCACCCGCAGGATGGTCGCCGGGTTGTAGGTACCGGCACCGACCTCGGTGTTGAACGGCTGCACGATCATGCAGCCGCGCTCGGTCCAGTAGCGGGTCAACGTCAGCAGGGCGTCCTGCATGGTCAGCATCGGGGCAGCCTCGGCAGCTCGTGATCGGGTGTTACCCCGCCGAGGCTACCGGGTGGCGGTGCCGCTACCGCCCGCCCAGCCTCGCGAGCCGGTGCCCGGCGCGGCGGTGTCCGCATCGGGCGCACGGGCCGACCCGTGCGAGAGCGCGGGCCCGCCCGTCTCGCGTTCGTGCAGCACCTCGAAGGCGCCCGGGGCGTCCTGCGCCCAGCCCAGCAGCGGTGTCAGCTCGCACCGGACGTCGAACCCGGACAGCGCCCGCCGCCAGGCCCCCGGGCCGGACCACTCCGTGACCAGCAGCCAGGCGGCCGGCTCGTCGACGGACCGACCGACCCGGCCCGACCGGAAGCCGCGCTGTGCGGCCAGCGCGGCCAGCACCCGCTCCCCGGCAGCCGCGAAGCCGGCCCGTTCCGGCTCGGGCACGTCGAACCGGAGGACAGCCACCACCGGCGCGCCGGGTCCGCCGGCGGCCGCCGGCGGCCGGGCAGCCTCGTGCTCAGGCACGGTGGGCGACGATGCCGCCGTAACGGCGGTCCCGGCGGGCGTACTCCTCGCAGGCCAGCCACAGGTCGCGGCGGTCGAAATCAGGCCACAGGGTGGGCACGAACGAGAACTCCGCATAGGCCGCCTGCCAGAGCAGGAAGTTGCTCAGCCGCTGCTCTCCCGAGGTCCGGATCAACAGGTCGACGTCCGGCATGTCGGGCTCGTCGAGGTAGCGCGCGATGGTCTCCTCGTTGATGCGCTCCGGGCGCAGCAGGCCGGCACGCACGTCGCGGGCGATCGCCGCGGCGGCGTCCGCGAGTTCCGCGCGCCCCCCGTAGTTCACGCACATCACCAGCGTGAGCCGGTCGTTGTCCCGGGTCCGCTCCTCCGCCGACTCCAGCCGCCGGATGACATTCCCCCACAGCCGCGGCCGCCGGCCGGCCCAGCGCACCCGTACTCCGAGCGAGTGCATGTCCTCGATACGCCGCCCGAACACACCGTCGGTGAAGCGCATCAGAAACGCGACCTCGTCCGGTGAGCGCTTCCAGTTCTCCGTCGAGAAGGCGTACACCGACAGCCAGCGGACACCCATCTCGATGGCGCCCTCGACGCAGTCGAACAGGGCGTCCTCACCGGCCTCGTGGCCCTTGGTACGCGGCAGACCGCGCAGCTTCGCCCAGCGCCCGTTCCCGTCCATGACGATCCCGACATGGCGTGGGACGAGGGCCGGCGGCAACGCCGGCGGCAGCGCTCCGGACGGGTGGGGACGCGGATCGCGGTACCGCCTGCCCACCTCTTCACGCAGGCTCACAGCCGACATCCTCTCGTCCGGGCCGGCGGTTCACCGACCGACCCCCGCCAGCCCGGGGACACCCGGACCACCGGTCTCGCAGCACACATCCCGTCCCGCTCCTCACCCGGTCCCCTCGCCCGCCACGCACCCCCGTGCCCGACCCGGGACACCGCCTCCGCGCCCTCCGGCCACACATGCCCGTGACCCTCACGTCCGTTCAAGATGCGGCAGGGCTCGCAGCGCACGTTCGAGGTGCCACTGAAGGTAGGCGGCCACGACCCCCCCGGCCTCCCCGCGGGTACGGACGTCCGTCGCCTCCGCGCCGTCCCAGTCGCCGTGAAGAAGGTCGGCCAGCAGCCGCACCGCGGCCGGAGACGTCGACGCCGCACCGCGCGGTCGACATTCCGGGCACACTACGCCGCCGCCCGGAACGGACAGCGAGTGGTGCGGTCCGGGCTCGCCACAGAGCGCGCATTCATCGAGGGCCATTCCGTATCCGGAAACCGTGAGTGAGCGCAGCAGGAACGCGTCCAGGACCAGGGACGGCGACCGCTCACCGGACGCAAGCGTACGCAGGCCACCGACGAGCAGCAGAAACAGCCTGAAGGCGGGCTGACGTTCCTCGCTGGTCAGCCGCTCCGCGGTCTCGAGCATCACCGCCGCCGCCGTGTACCGCGCGTACTCCTGGGCGATCGTCGCACCGTACGGAGCGAGGATGTCGGCCTGGGTGACCGTGTCCAGCGAGCGGCCCTCGTGCAGCTGCAGGTCGACATAGGTACCCGGCTCCAGCCGCGCGCCGAAACGCGAGGACGTCTTCCGGACCCCCTTGGCCACCGCCCGGACCCGGCCGTTACGCCGGGTGAGCACGGTCACGATGCGGTCCGCCTCGGCGAAGGGCGCCGCCCGCAGGACGACGCCCTCATCGCGATACACCGGCACGTTCCCATGGTTACATGCCTGCCCTGACGGCCTGGCGGGCCGCCTTCCGTCGCCGGTGCGCGGCGCGCCGACGCCTTTAGAAACCCAGCCGGCGGAGCTGCTTCGGGTCCCGCTGCCAGTCCTTGGCCACCTTGACGTGGAGGTCGAGGTAGATGGGCGTGCCCAGCAGCGCCTCGATCTGGGTGCGGGCCCGGGTGCCGACGTCGCGCAGCCGGGACCCGCCGGCGCCGATGATGATCGCCTTCTGGCTGGGCCGCTCGACGAAGACGTTGACATGGACGTCGAGCAGCGGCCGGTCCGCCGGGCGGTCCTCCCGCGGGATCATCTCCTCGACCACGACGGCCAGCGAGTGCGGCAGCTCGTCCCGCACGCCCTCCAGCGCCGCCTCGCGGACCAGCTCGGCGACCATGACCTGCTCCGGCTCGTCGGTCAGCTCGCCCTCCGGGTAGAGCCGGGGGCCCTCCGGCAGCCGGGCGACGAGGACGTCGGCGAGCGTGCCGACCTGGAACGACGACACCGCGCTCACCGGCACGATCTCGGCGAAGTCCCCGAGCCCGGTGACCTCGAGCAGCCGGGCACCCACCCGGTCCGGGTCGCCGACCTTGTCGACCTTGGTGAGGATCGCGACCACCGGGGTGCGCCGGGCCAGCCGGCCCAGCTCCTCCGCGATGAAACGGTCCCCGCGCCCGAGCGGCTCGTCCGCGGGCATGCAGAAACCGATCACGTCGACCTCGGACAGCGTCGCGCGGACGACGTCGTTGAGCCGCTGCCCGAGCAGTGTGCGCGGGCGGTGCAGACCCGGGGTGTCGACCAGGATGAGCTGGGCGTCCGGCCGGTGGATGATGCCGCGGATGGCGTGCCGGGTCGTCTGGGGACGTCCCGAGGTGATCGCCACCTTCGTTCCCACCAGGGCGTTCGTCAGCGTGGACTTGCCCGCGTTGGGTCGCCCGACGAGGCAGGCGAAGCCTGAGCGGAAGTCGGTCGCCAGGTCCACTAGCTCGACACCCGGTCGCGCGCGACGCCGTCCGGGCCGGCGAGGAACACGGGCACACCCGCGCCGAACTCGGCGAGCACCGCCAGGTCGTCGGCACCGATCTCGGCGGAGTCGGTCACCACCGCGACGGCCTCGAAGCGCCGGGCGCCGCTGGACGCCGCCGCCACCACCGCGGCCCGCAGTGCCGACGTCGCGAGCTCGGGCCGGGTGTGCGCGACGGTGGCGGCGGCGTAGGTCCGGCCGTCGGTGTCGCGCACCGCGGCGCCTTCCGCACGCTGCCCGGCCGGTGTGTAGGCGCGCAGCCGGGCGGCGCGGGCCAGCACCACCAGCTTGGTGTCCTCCGCCTCCAGGACCAGCCCGGCCGGGCTGGGAGGGGGGGTCGACGACGTCACGATGTCACCTCTCTGCTTGGGGATCCCGGGCGGTGGCGCCGGGTTTCTCGCCCGCGCCGGCCGGTTCCCCGGTACTGCCGGTGGCCGGCCGACCCGCGCCGTCCTCGCTGCCGTCCTGGCCGCGGGTGGAGGGGGAAAGCCGCTGGACCACGACGGTGCCGATCTGGTTGCGCCGACCGGCGGCCCGCTCGGCGGACAGCCGCAGCCCGGCGATGTCGGCGGTGGCGCCGGGGATGGGCACCCGGCCGAGCACGGTCGCGAGCAGGCCGCCGACCGTCTCGACGTCATGGGCCTCGGGCACCTCGTCGACGCCGAACAGCTCGGCGAGATCGTCGACGTCGAGGCGGGCCGTGACCCGGGCGGTGTCCTGGTCGAGCCACTCGACCGGCGGCGCGGCGCTGTCGTACTCGTCGGTGATCTCACCGACGATCTCCTCGAGGATGTCCTCGATGGTCACCAGACCCGCGGTGCCGCCGTACTCGTCGATGACGACCGCCATGTGGGTGCGGGAGGCCTGCATCTCGCGCAGCAGGTCGTCGGCGGGCTTGCTCTCCGGGACGAGGACCGGCGCCCTCATGATCTGCGCGACCCGGCTGTCCTGGGGGCCCTCGCGCTCCCAGCCGACCATGTCCTTGAGGAAGGCGATCCCGACGACGTCGTCCACGTTCTCGCCGATCACCGGGATGCGGGAGAAGCCGCTACGCAGGGCGAGGGAGATCGCCTGTTGCACCGTCTTGTCGGACTCGATGAAGACCATGTCGGGGCGCGGCACCATGACCTCGCGGACGAGGGTGTCGCCCAGCTCGAACACCGACGCGATCATGTCGCGCTCCGCCGGCTCGATGACGTCGTTCTCCTCGGCGAGGTCGACGAGGTCCCGCAGCTCCGCCTCGGAGGCGAACGGGCCGTCGCGGTAGCCCGGGCCCGGCGTCACGGCGTTGCCGAACGCGATGAGCAGGCGCGGCAGCGGCCCGAAGATCTTCGCCAACCGAATGGTGAGCCCCGCGGTCGCCAGTGACACCGCCGGGGCGTGCTGCCGGCCGAGGGTCCGGAACATCACCCCGACCAGGATGTAGGCGACGAGGGTGGACACCAGTGCGCCGAGCCCGACGGCGGCGAAACCCGCCCCGTAGGCGTGCACGGCCAGCACGGTGATGCACGCGGCAGCCGCCATCTCGCCGACGATCCGCAGCAACAGCAGCAGGGCGAGGAAGCGCCCGGGGTCGGCGACGACCCGGGCGAGGTTCGCGGCACCCGCCTTGCCAGCCCGGGCGAACTCGTCGACGCTGACCCGGGAGACCCGGGTCAGGGCCGCGTCGACCGCACCGAGCCCCGCTGCGGCGAGCGCGGCGGCGGCGGCGATGAGGACGAGCAGGAGATCACCGGTTGCCATGACGGACCGGGCCCCTCAGGAGGTGGCGGCGCCGGCCGCGGTGTCCCAGGAGGCCAGCAGGCTGTTCTGGAGCTTCCACATCTCCCGTTCCTCCTCCGGCTCGGCGTGGTCGTAGCCGAGCAGGTGCAGGATGCCGTGCGTGCACAGGACATGCAGCTCGCGCTCCATGTCGTGACCGGCCCCCGCGGCCTGCCGGCGGGCCACCTCCGGACACAGGACGACGTCGCCGAGCAGGGTGGTCGGGTCCTCCTCCACCGACTCCGACCAGGACGGCTCGAACGCCTCGTCCTGGGGGAAGGCCAGCACGTCCGTCGGCCCCTCCTCCCCCATGTACCGGACATGCAGGTCGGTCATCGCGTCGATCTCGACGAGCATCACCGACAGCTCCGCCAGCGGGTTGACCTTCATCGTGTCGAGGACGAACCTGGCGAGCGCGGCCAGCCTGACCTCGTCGAAGTCCGTCACGCCCGACTCGTTGGCGACGAAGACCGCCATCAGACGTCCTCTCCCGCGGCGCTCACCGGCGCTCCCGGCGGGTCGCCCGGGCCGGCCGGGTCTCGGTGGGGGTCGGGCTCGCGGCGTCCCAGCGCGCGTAGGCGTCGACGATGTCGCTCACCAGCCGATGACGAACGACGTCCGTGCTGGTCAGCGCCGCGAAGTGCACGTCGCCCACGCCGTCGAGGATCTCGCGGACCACCCGCAGCCCGCTGTGCGTGCCGGAGGGCAGGTCGACCTGCGTGATGTCACCCGTGACGACGATCTTCGAGCCGAAGCCGAGCCTGGTCAGGAACATCTTCATCTGTTCCGGCGAGGTGTTCTGCGCCTCGTCGAGAATGATGAACGCGTCGTTGAGCGTGCGGCCGCGCATGTAGGCCAGCGGTGCGACCTCGATCGTCCCGCTCTGCATGAGGCGCGGGATGGAATCCGGGTCGATCATGTCGTGCAGCGCGTCGTAGAGCGGACGCAGGTAAGGGTCGATCTTCTCGAACAGCGTGCCGGGCAGGAAGCCGAGGCGCTCGCCGGCCTCCACCGCCGGCCGGGTGAGGATGATCCTGGTGACCTTCTTCGACTGCAGCGCCTGGACGGCCTTGGCCATCGCCAGATAGGTCTTGCCGGTGCCCGCCGGACCGATCCCGAACACGATGGTGTGCTGGTCGATCGCGTCGACGTAGCGCTTCTGGTTCAGCGTCTTCGGCCGGATCGTCCGGCCACGGTTGGACACGATGTTGAGGGTGAGCACCTCGGCGGGCCGCTCCCCCTCGCCGCTGCGCAGCATTGCCACCGAGTGGTCGACATGCTGCGGGCTCAGCTCGGTTCCGGCGTCCAGCAGCGCGACGAGCTCGGAGAACAACCTGGCGGCAAGCGCGTTCTCCGCCGGATCACCGGTGATCGTGATCTCGTTGCCCCGCACGTGGATGTCGGACGAGAAGGCCTTCTCGATCACGCGCAGCAGCTGGTCCTGATGGCCGAGCAGGCTCACCATGCTGTGCGGGCCGGGGACGACGATACGCGTGGTGACCCGGGAGTCGGGGGGGGGTTCGGATTCGGGCATGTGTACGGCCGCGCGGGCCGGCGTACCTCTCACTTCAGGACTGGGACGAAGGTCGCCCTCAGACGACGGCGGAAACCACAGGCGCACTACACCGTGGTGCTCACGACGTCATGGTGCTGCTGGGTCATCGTGCTGCTGGGTCATGGTGCTGCCGAGTCATAGTGCTGCTGGCGCAGGTCATGATCGTGACGCTGGTCATGACCGTGCTGGTGACAACCCAGTCTATCCGGCCAGGCGGCCGATGTCGGCGAGTACCAGGGCGGCCGCCACGACACCCGCGGTGGACGTCCGCAGCACTGTCGGGCCGAACCGGCCGGCGATGGCGCCGGCGGCCGTGAACGCGGCGAGCTCGTCGTCCGCCACCCCGCCCTCCGGCCCGACGACCAGCAGGATCTCCCGCGGCTCGCCCGCGCGCCCCTGCTCCCACGCGCCTTCCTGCTCCCACGCGCCTTCCTGCTCGCGCACTGGCACAGCGAGGCCGGCCAACGGCGTCGACGCCGTCTCATGCAGGACGACGGCGAGCGCGGAGCGCCGGGCACGCTCGGCGAGCTGCCGGGTCGTCACGAGCCCGCCGACCTCCGGCCAGCTGAGCCGGCGGGACTGCTTCGCGGCCTCCCGCGCCGTGCGGCTCCACCGGGCCCGCGAACGTTCACCGCGCTCGCCGTCCCAGCGGACCACGCATCGGGACGCCGCCCAGGGCACGATCTCGTCGACGCCGACCTCGGTCATCATCTCGACCGCGAGCTCGCCGCGGTCGCCCTTGGCGAGCGCCTGCGCCACGACCAGCCGCGGCGACGGGATACCGATCGACCTGCGGCGCAGGACGACGCATTCCAGCTCGTCGCGGCCGGCCGACCGGACCTCGCACTCCAGCGCCGTACCAGCGCCGTCGGTCACGTCCAGGCGCTCACCGGCCCGCAGCCGCCGCACGGTGGCCGCATGCCGGCCCTCCGGGCCGCCGAGCACGAAGACCTCGGCCGGCGGCAAGGGATCCAGGTGGAAGACCGGCGCGGTCAGCGGCTACGCCGCCCGCTGCGGCGCCGGGAGAACAGACCCGAGCCGCCGGAGGCACCGCCCACCACCGCCGGGGTCTCCTCCTCGCGCAGCTTCGCCAGCTCGCGCAGCAGCCGTTCCTGCTCCGTGTCCAGCTTCGTCGGCGTCTCGACGACGATGTGGATGTGCAGGTGGCCACGGCCGACGGCGCGCAGGTGCGGCACGCCGCGCCCGGCGAGCCTGATCACCTCGCCCGGCTGGGTACCCGGCTTCACCGTGATCGTCTCGGAACCGTCGAGGGTCTCCAGCGTCGCCATCGTGCCCAGCGCCGCGGAGGTCATCGGCAGCCGCAGATCGCAGTGCAGGTCGTCACCCTCCCGGGTGAAAACGGCGTGCTGCCGCTCGGAGACCTCGACGTACAGGTCCCCGGGCGGGCCGCCGCCCGGGCCGACCTCGCCCTCGCCGGACAGCCGGATGCGCATCCCGTCCTCGACCCCCGAGGGGATCTTCACGGTCAGCGTACGGCGCTTGCGGACCCGGCCGTCGCCGGAGCAGTCCCGGCAGGGGTGCTCGATGACCGTGCCGGTGCCGGAGCACCGCGGGCACGGCCGCGAGGTCACCATCTGCCCGAGGAACGAGCGGGTCACCTGCTGGACCTCACCACGGCCGTGGCAGGTCGAGCAGGTCGACGGCTGCGTGCCTGGCGCCGCGCCCGCCCCGGCGCAGGTCGCGCACACCACCGCGGTGTCGACCGTGATGTCCCGCGTCGCGCCGAAGGCGGTCTCGGCCAGGTCGAGCTCCAGCCGGAGCAGCGCGTCGTTGCCGCGCCGGACCCGCGAGCGCGGCCCGCGGCTGGCGCCGCCGCCGAAGAACGCGTCCATGATGTCGCCGAGGCCGCCGAAGCCCGCCCCGAACGGCGAGCCGGCGCCGGCCGCGCCACCACCGGGCGCGAGCGGGTCACCACCGAGGTCGACGATCTGACGCTTCTCGGGGTCCGAAAGGACCTCGTAGGCGTTCGTCACGTTCCTGAACCGCTGCTGCGCCTCCGGATCGGGATTGACGTCCGGATGCAGCTCGCGAGCCAGCTTGCGGTAGGCCCGCTTGATCTCGTCACCGGTGGCGTCACGCCGCACACCCAGTGTCGCGTAATAGTCCACTGCCATCAGTCGGCACCCAAGAGTTCACCCACGTACTTGGCGACGGCCCGCACGGCCGCCATCGTTCCCGGATAGTCCATCCGCATCGGGCCGACGACTCCCATCCCGCCCAGTGCAGCCGGGCCGAGACCGTACCCGGTGGCGACGACGGAAGTCGATCGCAGGGCGTCGACGTCCGTCTCGCGCCCGATGCGCACCGTCACAGTACCGGTCTCCCGAGCTGAACCGATCAGTTTGAGGAGCACGACCTGCTCCTCCAGTGCCTCCAGGATGAACCGCAACGAATCGGCGAAGTCCACCGAGGCACGGGTGAGGTTCGCCGTGCCCGCGAGCGCGACCCGCTCCTCCTGGCGCTCCAGCAGCGCCTCCAGCACGACCGTCGTCAGCGTCGTCAGGTGCGGCCGCAGGTCGGGCCGTGCCGAGTCGGGCAGGTCTGCCGCCGCCTCGGTGGCGTCGGCCATCCGCCGGCCCCGCAGCGACCCGTTGAGCAGGCCCCGCAGCTCCCCCACGACCCCGTCATCGACCGGGGTGGGGATCTCCACCACCCGCTGCTCGACCCGACCGGTGTCGGTGATGAGGACGAGGAGCAGGCGGTTCGGGCTCAGCGTGACGATCTCGATGTGGCGCACGCTGCTCGAGGAAAGCGAGGGGTACTGCACCACCGCCACCTGCCGGGTGAGCTGGGCGAGCAGCCGCACCGATCGGCGCACCACGTCGTCGAGGTCGACCGCGCCCTCCAGGAAGCTCTGGATGGCCCGGCGCTCGGCGCGCGACAGCGGCTTCACGCCGGACAGCCTGTCCACGAACAGGCGGTAGCCCTTGTCCGTGGGAATGCGGCCGGCGCTGGTGTGCGGCTGCGTGATGTAGCCCTCTTCCTCCAGCGCGGACATGTCATTACGCACTGTGGCGGGCGACACCCCGAGAGCATGCCGCTCGGCGAGCATCTTGGACCCCACCGGCTCGTTGCTGAGCACGAAGTCCTCGACGATCGCCCGCAGGACCTCCAGGCGCCGTTCTTCAAGCACGTGACCACACCCCCTTCGCCGGTTCCGTCAGCCAGGCGGGGCTGGCGACGCGTGCCGGGCCGGTCACCCTGCCCTGGCACTCTGCCACCGTGAGTGCCAAGTGTAGCTTCCTACCCAGGTCGCGGCAGCCATCGTGAGCAGACAGGCCTTCCGGCCACGGCGAACCCGCCGCCGCGGGCCCGCCCGGCGACCAGCCCCCAGCCGGCACACGCCCAGTCGGGCGGCCAGTCGCCGGCCAGGAGCTGGTCGCCGGGCGGGCAGCAGGGCGTCAGTCGGGCAGCAGGGCGCGGACCACGGTGTCGGTCAGCAGCCGGCCACGCCGGGTGAGCGCCACCCGGCCCGCCGCCAGCTCCGGCCCGACGACGAGACCGTCCGCGGCCAGCCCGTACGCGGCCGCCAACCCGCGCTCGCACAGGGCGTCCACCGCGAGCCCCTCGACCAGCCGGACCCCGAGCATCACCCGCTCGACCCGCCGCGCCGCGGCGTCCAGGACCTCCCGGGCGGCAGCCGGGCTGCGCCCCGCGCCGACCCTCGTCGCGTACTCGGTCGGATGGCGGACGTTCCACCACCGGACCCCGCCGACATGGCTGTGCGCGCCCGGCCCCAGGCCCCACCAGTCATCGCCGCGCCAGTAGCCCAGGTTGTGCCGGCACCACGAGGACGCGTCCCGGGACCAGTTGCTGATCTCGTAGTTGAGCAGCCCGGCGGCGGCGAGGGTCTCGTCCGCCTGGAGGTAGCGGTCGGCCAGCAGGTCGTCGTCCGGCTCCAGGAGCTCGCCGCGGCGCACCCGGCGGGAGAGCTTCGTCCCCTCCTCGACCGTCAGCGAGTAGGCGCTGACGTGGTCCGGCTCAAGCTCGATCACCGTGCTCAGGCTGGCCGCCCAGTCGGACTCGGACTCGCCGGGCGCACCGTAGATCAGGTCGAGGCTCAGCTGGTCGAACCCGGCCCGACGGGCCCAGCCCACGACCTCCGGGACCCGCCCGGGGGTGTGCTGGCGATCCAGCGCGGCGAGCACGTGCGGACGGGAGCTCTGCATGCCCAGCGAGATCCGGGTGAACCCGCTCGCCCGCAGATGCTCCAGCGCGGGCAGGTCGACGGACTCCGGATTCGCCTCGGTGGTGACCTCCGCGCCGGCGGCCAGCCCGAAGGTGTCGTCCAGGATCCGCAGCACCTTCGCCAGGTCGGCGGCCGGGAGCAGGGTCGGGGTGCCGCCGCCGACGAAGACCGTCGACACGGGCAGTTCACGCTCACCCAGCACAGCCCGGGCGAGGCGGGCCTCGGTCGCGATCGAGTCGACGAAGGAGGCGGCTCCGCCCTGACCACCCGCGCCGAGCTCGGCCGGGGTGTAGGTGTTGAAGTCGCAGTACCCGCAGCGGGCCGCGCAGTACGGGACGTGCACGTACACGCCGAACGTCCGGGTGCCGACGCCGGCGAGCGCGGCGTCGGGGAGCGCGCCGTCGACGGGCGCCGGCGCCCCTTCGAGAGGCTTGGATGGCATAACCCCAGTGTGCTCCCAACGAGTGCCGAGACCGCAACGCTCTGTTTGTCAACTGGTCTCATAGGTCTCATCCGGGCGGTACCGGACTGCGTCTGGACCAGTATCAGACAAGGTGCGCCGCGCGCCGCCCGAATGCGCCATCCGCGGCACCGAGGGACACCACCCCGGGCCGGGACCCCGCGTTTGCGGTTCGTTGACAATCGTAGGGCCAAACCATGGGCAATTGGTCATGGATCAGTCGAGGTGGGTACGAAATGATCCAGGTATGCAGGAGGAGCTCACCAGCGGAGTCGTGACCATCGAGGAACTGCTGCCGCCGCGAACCACCGAGTACCGGTCAGGATCCGTCCTGGCCCTCGGCTTCGCCCAGGCAGAACCGGTCACCGAACCGATCCGTATCCCGCGGATGAACCCGGCGCCTGATTCCGCCTGACCGCGGCCGTCGCCCCAGCCCGAGAAACCGGCGCACGAGAGAACGGTGTGCCCACCCCGACCTCGATCCCCCCGGCGCGGACGCCGGCCCGGCCAGGCCAGGCCACAGGGAGCTGCCCAGGCCTGGGCCGGTGCCGGGGGCACGGGGCCGGCTAGGCGCTGCCCGGCCGGCGGGCCCGTGAAGCGGGCCCGCCGCGGGCTCCGGCCTCAGCGACCGCCGGTCTTGGGCGCCGGCGTCTTCGGGCTCTCCGTCGTCGACAGCGCCGCGATGAAGGCCTCCTGCGGGACCTCGACCCGCCCGATGGTCTTCATCCGCTTCTTGCCCTCCTTCTGCTTCTCCAGCAGCTTCCGCTTCCGGCTGATGTCACCGCCGTAGCACTTGGCGAGCACGTCCTTGCGGATGGCCCGGATGTTCTCGCGCGCGATGATCCGGCTGCCGATCGCCGCCTGGATCGGCACCTCGAACTGCTGGCGGGGAATCAGCTCGCGCAGTTTCGAGGTCATGGCGACGCCGTAGCTGTAGGCCTTCTCCCGGTGCACGATCGCCGAGAACGCGTCGACCGCCTCGCCCTGCAGGAGGATGTCCACCTTGACGAGGTCCGCCGCCTGCTCCCCCGCAGGGTCGTAGTCGAGGCTGGCGTATCCGCGGGTGCGCGATTTCAGGGCGTCGAAGAAGTCGAAGATGATCTCCCCGAGCGGGAGCGTGTACTTCAGCTCGACCCGGTCCGTGGAGATGTAGTCCATGCCCTTGAGGACGCCACGGCGCCCCTGGCACAGCTCCATCACCGCGCCGACGAAGTCGGTCGGCAGCAGGAGCATCGCGTCCACCACCGGCTCGTACACCTCGGCGATCTTGCCGCCCGGCCAGTCACTCGGATTCGTCACCGTGACCTCCGAGGTGTCCTCCATGACGACCCGGTAGACCACGTTCGGCGCGGTGGAGATGAGCGTGAGGTCGAACTCCCGCTCCAGCCGTTCCCGGACGATCTCCAGGTGCAGCAGGCCGAGGAAGCCGCAGCGGAAGCCGAAGCCCAGCGCCGCCGACGTCTCCGGCTCGAAGGTGAGTGCGGCGTCGTTGAGCTGCAGCTTGTCCAGTGCCTCGCGCAGCGCCGGGTACTCGCTGCCGTCCAGCGGATACAGACCCGAGTAGACCATCGGCCGCGGGTCCCGGTACCCGCCGAGCATCTCGGTCGCGGGCCTGCGCGCGGAGGTGATCGTGTCCCCGACGCGGGCCTGCCGGACGTCCTTCACGCCGGGGATGACGTAGCCCACCTCGCCCGCGGACAGCGACCCGGTGGGCCGCGGGTCCGGCGAGATGACGCCGACCTCCAGCGTCTCGTGGCTGGCGCCGGTCGACATCATCAGGCAGCGGTCGCGGGTCGTCAGCGTCCCGTCGACGACGCGGACGTAGGTGATCACGCCGCGGTAGATGTCGTACACACTGTCGAAGATCATGGCGCGCGGCGGGCCGGCCGGGTCACCGCCCGGCGGCGGGATGCGGCGGACGATCTCGTTGAGCAGCTCCGGTACGCCCTGCCCGGTCTTGCCGGAGACCTTCAGGACGTCGCCCGGGTCGCAGCCGATGATCGACGCGATCTCCTCGGCGACCTTCTCGGGCTGCGCCGCCGGGAGGTCGATCTTGTTCAGGACCGGGATGATCGTGAGGTCGTTCTCGATCGCGAGGTAGAGGTTGGCCAGCGTCTGCGCCTCGATGCCCTGGGCGGCGTCGACCAGCAGGACCGCGCCCTCGCAGGCCGCGAGCGAACGGCTCACCTCGTAGGTGAAGTCCACGTGACCGGGGGTGTCGATGAGGTGCAGGATGTAGTCGCGGTCGTCGTCGGCCTTCCACGGCAGCCGGACGTTCTGCGCCTTGATCGTGATGCCGCGCTCGCGCTCGATGTCCATCCGGTCGAGGTACTGCGCGCGCATGTTACGGGCCTCGACCACGCCGGTCACACCGAGCATGCGGTCGGCGAGGGTGGACTTGCCGTGGTCGATGTGGGCGATGATGCAGAAGTTGCGGATCAACGCCGGGTCGACGGTGGTCGCCTCGGTCGGAGCTTCGGACACGCGGGCTGGTCTCGTTTCGCTGCTCGTCGGTCTGTCGGGCACTCGGGCCGGTCGCCGCCACGTGCGTACGTACGGGCTCGCGTCCTCCCATCGTGCCAGGCCTCCATCGTGCCAGGCACACGGTGGCCCGCCCGCGTGGCCGCGCCCGGCGGCCGTGGCCTGCGGGCGCTGGTTTGATAATGTCGGTGCTGCTTCGCCGTGGGCCCTGGTCGGGGCGGACGGCGCATCTCCCGAACCATCCCGACTCGACACCCAGAGGTTCTCCCGCGTGGCCAACATCAAGTCGCAGATCAAGCGCAACCTCACCAACGAGAAGCGACGGCTGCGCAACAAGGCCGTGAAGTCCGAGCTGAAGACGCACGTCCGTCGCTTCCGTGACGCCGTCGACGCCGGCGACGCCGAGCGTGCCGAGAGCGCGTTCCGCATCGCCGCCAAGAAGCTGGACAAGGCCGCCAGCAAGGGCGTGATCCACCCGAACCAGGCCGCGAACCGCAAGTCCGCGATGGCGAAGGCGAACGCGGGCATCGGCGCTTCCTGACCCGCATCGGGCGGCCACCGCCCTGCGGCGGGTCTGGGGCCTCTGCCATCGCCCAGGACCGGAACTCCTGATCGACGGAGTTCCGGTCCTGGGCGTTTTCGCTCGGAAGTCGCCGGGATCCCCGGCGTCAGGCGGGCTTCAGGCGGCGGGTTTCACAGCAGCGACGGGTTTTCACGGCAGCGACAGGTTCAGGCAGTCAGCGCCCTGGCCCCGGCTCCCGGTCGACCGGTGCCACCAGCGTACGTTCGAGGACCTCGGCGTAGGCCGTGATCGCCGCGACCACGAGCGGGAGCACGACCAGGACCCAGGCACTGGCCAGGTCGCCCATCGCGACCACGAGAGTCACCAGCACGGTGACTGTGGCGACGGCGCCGCGCATCCACCCCGCCGGCAGTACCCGCAGGCCGAAGACTCCACCGGGCGGGATCTGGTCATCGTGCACCGGGCGGGAGCCGCCGGCCCCGGCGCTGCGGCCGCCCTGCCGGCCGTCGCCGGGCTCACCGCGCGCGGGCCCCGCCGCACCGCCGTGCCCGCCGTGCCCGCCGTGGGAATCATTCATCGCCCTCGTCCTCCCCTGCCGGCGAACTCGCCACGATCGCTGCCCTGAGCGCCGCCCGACCGGCCCCGGGCCCCGGCGACCTCCTGGAGCAGCCGCTCCAGCGCGTAGCCGGCGTTGACGGCCGCGCCCTTGACTCCCGCGTCCGCGACCGCGACGGCCCGGATCGCCCGCGCCAGTCCGGCGTCGGACCAGCCCCGTGCCGAACGCTGGGCCCGCTCGACCTTCCAGTCCGGCATTCCCAGGGCCTTCGCGATGTCCCACTTGGACCCGCCGCCCACGGAGGAGACCCGCGCCAGGTCGCGCAGACCGCCGGCAATGGCACTCGTGACGAGGACCGGCGCCGTCCCGCCCTCGAGAGCCTGGCGGAGCAGGGCCAGCGCAGTGGCGAGGTCGCCGGCGATGATGGCGTCCGCCACGGCGAAACCGCTGGTCTCGGCTCGCCCGCGGTGATAGCGCGCCACCGCCGGCTCGTCGATGACGCCGGCCGTGTCCGCGACCAGCTGGTCGCAGACCGCCGCGATCTCCCGCAGGTCACCGCCCACGGCGTCGAGCAGCGCGCGGACCGCCTCCTCTGTGGCCTTTCCGCCGAGCCGGCGGATCTCGGCGACCGCGAAGTCGTGCCGGTCCCGCGGGCGCGTGATCCTGGCCGCGGGAACGACTCGGGCGCCGGCCTTCTTCATCGCGTCGACCAGCTTGCGGTTCTTCACCACGCCGCTGTGGACCACGACAAGGACGACGTCATCGAGGGGATGCTCAACGTAGGCCAGCAACGCGTCCCGGAGGTCCTCGGAAAGGTCCGCCGCGCCGCGGACGACCAGCACCCTGCCGCCGCCGAACATCGAGCTGGCACCAAGGTCGATCATGTCGGCGTCGGTCAGCTCACCGGGCGCGCGGTCGACGATCTCGACCTCGGGGTCGCGGGCCCGGGCGGCGTCGCGCACCTCGCGCACGGCGCGCGCGACCAGCAGATCCTCGTCACCGCTCACGACGACGAGCGGCGGCGGCGCGGCTGGGGACGGCATGTGGATCAGCATGTCACGCCGGCGCCTCGGCCTCACGCGCACCGGGCCGGCGTGCCACCACGGCAAGCTGGCCCGGCGCCGCCCGGACGACGGCCACCGCCCCGTGCAGGTCGGTGCGGGCCACCATCACGCCGGCCGCGCGCAGCCTCTCGATGGTTCCCGGCGCCGGGTGGCCGTAGGTGTTGCCCGTGCCGACGCTGATGACGGCGACCGCTGCCGCGGTCGCCGTGAGGAAGTCGTCGGTCTGCTCCTCGGCGCCGTGGTGCGCCACCTTCAGCACGTCCACCGCGACCGTGCCGTGGTGCGCCAGCTGACGCTGCTCGGGGAGCTCCGCGTCGCCGGTGAGCAGCATGGTGACCCCCGCGACCTCGGCGAACAGGACGAGGCTGGCGTTGTTCGGGTCGCTGTCCGTCCCACGCAGCACCCGCTCCGGCCCGAGCACCCGCCAACGCACATCCCCGACCGAGCCGACCGAGCCGGCCAGCACGGTCCGCACCGGCACCCCGGCGGCCTGCGCGCCGCGCTGGACCGCGGCCCACTGCTGCGCCGGTTCGGGCAGGGGGCTCACCACCAGCTGCCCCACCGGAACCCGGCCCAGCACTCCGGTCAGGCCGCCCGCATGGTCGGCGTGCAGATGGCTGAGGATCAGCACCGGTACCCGCCGGATCCCCAGGCTTTTCAGGCAGGCCGCGACAAGCTCCGGGTCGGGGCCGACATCGACCACGACCGCGGAGCCGGGCCCGGCCCGCAGGACGAGCGCGTCGCCCTGCCCGACGTCGCAGGCCACCAGCCGCCAGCCGGGCGGCGGCCAGCCAGCCAGCCGCGGCAGCAGGAACAGGCGGGCGACCAGGAGGCCCACCACGATGGCCGCGAGCAGCCGACGGGTCGCCGGCCGCCGCGCCATCGTGACGGTGAGCACGACCGCGACCAGGGCGAGGGCCGCGCCGACGGGCCCCGCGGGCCAGCCGACCGTCGCGCCCGGGATGCCGGCCGCCCGGTCGGCGACCACGACCAGCCACCGACAGGGCAGCGCCGCCAGGTGCGCGACCGGCTCCGCGGCGGGCGGATGCACCGCGGCCAGGCCCATCGTGAACAGGCCGAGAACCGTGGCCGGCGCCACCGCCGGGGCTGCGGCCAGGTTCGCGGGAATGGCGATCAGGCTGACACCGCCGCCGAGCCAGGCCAGGACCGGCGTGCAGGCGAACTGTGCAGCGGCGGCCACGGCCACGGCCTCGCCGACCCGACCGGCGGCCGTGCGCAACCGCCGGGAGGCATCCGGCCAGCGGGCTCCGGCCCGCCGTTCCAGGGCCTCGCCCCACCCTGGCCCCCACACCACCATGCCGGCGGTGGCGAGCACTGACAGCGCGAAGCCCGCCGACAGCGCGAAGGTCGGGTCCGCCGCGATGACCGCGAGGACGGCGCCGGCGAGTGCGGCCAGCACCGCGCGCGGCCGGCCCAGCGCCAGCGCGGCAAGGCCGACGAGCCCCATCGCCCCCGCCCGCACCACACTCGCGGACGGACGCGCCAGAAGCACGAAGCCGGCCAACGCGGCCGCGCCGGCGAGCGCCCGGGAGCGCGGACGGAGCCTCGTCCGCCCGAGCATGACCAGCACCGCGCCGGTGACGATCGCGAGATTCGCGCCGGAGACAGCTGTCAGATGACTCATCCCGGCGGCGCGGAAGTCGTCCTTCAGCTCTGGGTCGAGCTCCGAGGTGTCACCGACGACGAGCGCCGGGAGCAGGCCACCCGCGGGCTGCGGGACCACCACTGCGGCCGCGTGCAGCCGGGCCCGCAGCCAGCCGGCGGCGCGCTGGGCGGCGGGCGGGCGCCCGCGGGGCCGGGGCGGTGCCCGGGCGAACAGGACCGCGGAGATCGTGTCTCCCGGCCTGGGCCTCGCCAGCGTGGCACGGACGTCCAGCCGCTGGCCCGGCAGGTAGCGCACCAGGTCCGCCGAGGGGCCGACCAGCAGCACCGGGACGGAGCTCCGCAGTCTCCGGCCGGCGCCGGTCACCGCTTCCAGGCGCGCGCTGGCGGTCGCCGGCGGCGCACCGCGGGCCGGGCCGGTTGCGCCGGCTCGCGGTGGGGAGGGCAACGGGTCGTCGGTGAGGACGACAGTGGCCTCGATCGTCCGCTGGGCCCGCACCAGCTCGGCAAGGGGGCCGGCGGTGCGGGCGCGACCGGCGAGACCTCCGACGAGCAGGCCTGCGGCGAAGAAGGCGAGGGCGACGCAGGCCGCCAGACCGGGCCCGCCGAGCCCGCGGTGCCCGGCAGCCCGATGCTGCGCGCCGAGGAGCACCGCGGGCACGCAGCAGACGAGGGCGACGCAGGCGCATCCCAGCAGCACCGGGCCGGGAACCCAGCGCCCGGCCAGTGCCGCGGCGCCCCAGAACACGGCCGCCGGGACAGCCAGTCGAAGGTCCGCGCGACCACGGCGGGCGCCCCGTTCGTCGGCGGGCAGGCCGAGGCCGGCCTCCATCACGACAGCGACCATCAGACCCGCACCAGCGGGAGGAGATCCGCCAGGCGGCGGTCACCGACGCCAGTCACCTCACCCAGCTGGTCAGGCGACGTGAACGGACCGTTCTCGGATCGCCAGTCGATGATCCGCTGCGCGAGTACCGGGCCGACGCCGGGCAGCTCGTCCAACTGTGCGGCGGTGGCGGTGTTGAGGTCCAACGGCTGCCCGCCGGGGCCGGCTGCCTCTCCCGACGCCGCGGCCCCGAGCCCGGGGTCGGCGCCCGCCCCGAGGGGCGGTGGGGCGGGGCCTGGCCGCCCGTCGACGAGGATCTGTTCGCCGTCGGTGAGGATCCGGGCAAGTGCTATCCCACTCGTGTCGGTGCCCGGCAGCGGACCTCCGGCGCGGGTGAGGGCGTCGACGACTCTGGCACCGGCGGGCAGCCGCACCACCCCGGGCCGCACGACGCGACCGGCGACGTCGACCACGACCTCGCTCCCGACGGTCGCCTCCGCTCGTTCCGATCCAGCCTCCGGACCGGCCGAGCCGGCCGAGCCGGCCACTCCCCCGGTACCGGCCCCCTCTGGCGGCCCCGTCGCCCGCGTGCCCGGGGTCGCCCCGAGCGCGCCGGCGGAACCCGCGCCGGGCACACCCTCGGCACCGGATCGAGCCGGTACAGGCGAGCCCAGGGATACCGGGCGGTTACGCCAGGCCATCCAGCCGGCTGCCGCCGCCACCAGGACGGCCACCACGACGAGGACCAGGGCGGCTCGCGCGGTGGGCGCCAGGACCGCGTCACGCAACGTGGGCGGAAGGCGTTCGGATCCGCGCCACCGTGACCGCCCAGGGCCCCGGGAGGAGCCGGCCGGGCCGTCGGCCGGGTCGGGGCGCACCCGGCCGGCGTCACCGGCGAACTCGTCAGGCCAGTCGTCGATCTGGTCGGGCCAGTCGTCGATCTGGTCGGGCCAGTCGTCGATCTGGTCGGGCCAGTCGTCGATCTGGTCGGGCCAGTCGTCGATCTGGTCGGGCTCGTCGGCGCCACCACCGACATCGCCTCCGTAGGCACCGCGGTCAGCCCGGTCTTCAGGCCTGCTGCCGGACCCGCTCTCGGGCCCGGGCCCGGGCCCGACATCACCGAACTCGCCGTACCGGATCCGAGGCCCGCCCGGACGCTCGTGCGGCGGCGGCTGCGCCCAGGATCGCGCCAGGGGTTCGGTCGTGGGATCGCTCGCCTCAGGGAGCTGCTGGTCCGACCGCGGCAAGCGTCTGTCCATGCACGCAACGTAGGCAGCGTCGAGACGAACCGGGCGCCTCGGCGGCTCGCTGTGGACAACCGAATGTCGTCCACAGCGGGGAATGAGCCGGCCGTAGGTTTGGTTGACCGCGCAAGTAACCTACCTCTGGCAGTCGGATCCGACCGCCGCCCCGGCACCACGGCGGGCCGGCGCCGGACGTTCCTGAACAGGCCTCGAAGGAGATCACCATGAGTGCTGCAGCCAGCGACCTGACCGAGCTCACCGGTACCTGGACCCTCGACCCCGCGCACACCCGCATCGGCTTCGCCGCCCGTCACGCGATGGTCACGACGGTGCGCGGGCAGTTCACCGGCGTGCAGGGGACCCTCGAGCTCGACGGCGCGAACCCGACCGCCTCCAGCGCGAGCGTCACCATCGACACGACGACGTTCGACAGCGGCGTGGCCGACCGGGACGCGCACGTGAAGTCCCCCGACCTGCTGGACGTCGCGCAGTTCCCGACCATCACCTTCACCAGCACCGGCGCGAAGGCCAGCGGCGACGACAGCTACGTCCTGACCGGGGATCTCACCATCCGCGGTGTGACCCGCCCGGTGGAGATCGCCATCACCTTCGAGGGCTCCTCGAAGGACCCGTTCGGCAACGTCCGCGCCGGTTTCACCGGGACGACGAGCATCAGCCGCAAGGACTTCGGCATCTCCTTCAACGCCGTGCTCGAGACCGGCGGCGTGCTCATCAGCGACAAGGTCAAGATCGAGCTTGACGTCTCGGCCATCAAGGCCGCCTGACAGCGGCCACGCCCGGCCCGTCGTCACCGGCCGACGGTGCGTGCCGTGCTCCGACCTGGCTCCGGAGCACGGCGCGCCGCCCTCGGCGCGCGCAGCGGTCAGCGGAGCCGGGTGACCGCCGTACTCAGCCGAGCCGGGTGACGGCGACGGTGACCCCGAGCGAGGTCGACGTGCCTCCCGAGTACACGCCCAGCATGGGCGGCACGTCGCCGTAGTCGCGTCCGCGGGCGACGACGACGTGCGGCTCCCCGGTCGGGATCCCGTTGGTGGGGTCGAAACCCAGCCAGGTGCCGAGCCAGCCCTCCACCCAGGCATGGCTCTGCCCGCTGACCGTCTCGCCGACCTCGGCGTCCGCCGACGGGTGCAGGTAGCCGGAGACGTACCGGGCGGGCATGCCGGCGGCCCGCATCAGCACGAGCGCCAGATGGGCGAAGTCCTGGCAGACCCCGACGCCCTGTTCCCAGGCCTCGACGGCCGATGTCCGCACCTCGGTCGTCCCGGGCCGGTAGCTCAGTTTCTCCCGCACCCAGTCGCCGACCGCGGGGAGGAAGTCGGCCGGGCTGTTCGCCGCCGCGAGTTCCAGCGCCGCCGCGCGCAGCTCCGGGTGCTCCGGGGTGGAGACCGTGGGCCTGACGAACTCGACGAAGCGGTCCGCGAGGCTGTCGTCAGTGAGCTGATCCCAGCTCGGGACGTCCGTCGGGCGCGGCGGGGCAGCCGCTGTCTGCACGACCGAGCGCCCGGTGACGATCAGCTCGGTGTGCGGGGTGTGCAGGTCGAACGCGGTGACCTGGGTCCCCCAGTAGTCCCAGTACCGGTAGGTCGAGGCGGCCGGCTCGGTGCGGACCGTGGCCTCCAGAGTGAGCTGTGACTCCCCCGTCTGGGGGATGATGCGCGCCTCGTTGTAGGAGGAGACCACCGGGCTGGCGTACCGGTAGCCCGTCGAGTGCTCGATGCGGATCTGCCAGCTCATGGCGCGCCTGCCTCCTCGTCGTCTCCGGTGCCGGTTGTCGCGGCGCTGGTCGTCACGGCGCCCGTCGTCACGGCGCCGTCGGTGGCAGTCAGGCGGGCACCTCGCTCGCCCAGGTGTGCGGGCTCTCCCGAGCGAAGTAGCGGGCGGTGACGGCCGCGCTGACCGCCGAGCAGGTCCGCTGCAGCGCCGCGAGCAGGTCGGGCATCTGGGCGGCCAGCTCGTCGATGCCGCGGAACTCCAGCTCCGTCCGCGCCCGGCCGACGGTGCGGCGAGCCGCGTCGTCCACGGTCGAGCGGGCCAGGCCCCGGCCGGAGTCGAGCTCGGCGAGGATCTGCTCGGCGAGGGCGAGCGACCAGTAGACCGACCGTGGGAACAGGCGGTCCAGCAGCAGGAACTCGGAGACCCGGGCGGCGTCCACCGCCCGGCGGTAGGTCCGCAGGTACGCCTCGTGCGCACCGCAGGAGCGCAGCAGGCTGACCCAGCTCTGGGAGTTCGGGTCGTCGCTGATGCTGGACGACAGCAGCCGCGCGGTCATGTCGACCCGTTCGAGGCTGCGCCCGAGGACCAGGAACCGCCAGCCGTCGTCACGCGCGAGGGTGGCGTCGACCAGCCCGGCGAGCATCGCCGTACGTTCCCGCACGTAGCGGAAGTAGACGTGCGGGCCCATCCGGCGGGCGAGCTCCTCGGTGTGCGGGAGCTCGTTCCAGGTGGCGTTCAGGCACTCCCAGACGTCGCTGGAGACCACGACACGGGCACCGCGCGCGTTCTCACGGGCGGCGGAGAGCGACCCGCGGATGCTGGACGAGTTCGTCGCCTCGTAGGCGAGCACCTCGGTGACGTAGCGGGCGTTCGCGGGCTCGGAGCGGTCGACGACCCCCATCACCGCGAGCAGCTCGGCGCCGGCGGACGTCTCGTCCAGGGCGGGGTCCTCAAGCACCCGGTGCACATGGACGTCGAGGATCCGCGCGGTGCTCTCGGCCCGCTCGGCGTAGCGGCCGATCCAGAACAGCGACTCGGCGATGCGGCTCAGCACCGGCCCGCCTCCCGTCCGGACTGCTGCTCCTGCTGCAGGTGAAGCTGGCGCTGCTGGCGCTGCTGGCGCTGCTGGCGCTGCTGGCGCTGCTGGCGCTGCTGTTGTTGCCGCTGCTCGGACTGCTGTTGCTGCTGCTCGTCCGAGGAGTGCGGGCCGAGATCGGGGCCGGGGGCGACCGACGGCGCAGGTCCGGAGCGGCGACCGAACGGCGTCGTGCCCTCCCGCTCCTGCAGGTCGGGGGCGAGGACCCAGGTGTCCTTGGAACCGCCACCCTGGCTGGAGTTCACGACCAGGCTGCCGCGCGGCAGGGCGACCCGGGTGAGCCCGCCCGGCAGCACCCAGATCCGGTTGCCGTCGTTGACCGCGAAGGGGCGCAGGTCGACGTGGCGAGGGCCGAGCCGGTCGCCGGCGAGGGTCGGGGAGGTGGAGAGGCGGACCACCGGCTGGGCGATCCAGCCGCGCGGGTCGGCGAGGACGCGGGCACGCAGCTCGTCCAGCTCGGCCGCGGTCGCCTGCGGGCCGATGACGATTCCCTTGCCGCCCGATCCGTCCACCGGTTTGACGACCAGGCTGTCGAGGTTGGCCAGGACGTGCGCGCGCTGCTCGGGGTCCTCCAGCCGGTAGGTGTCGATGTTGCGCAGCACCGGCTCCTCCCCGAGGTAGTACCGGATGAGGTCGGGAACGTAGGTGTACATCAGCTTGTCGTCGGCCACGCCGTTGCCGACGGCGTTCGCGATCGTCACGTTGCCGGCCCGGGCGACGTTGAGCAGCCCGGCGCAGCCGACCACCGACTCCGGCCGGAAGTGGAGCGGGTCGAGCCACTCGTCGTCGATACGCCGGTAGATCACGTGCACCGGGTGCTCGCCCTCGGTGGTGCGCATGGTGACCCGGTTGTTGCGGACCGACAGGTCGCGGCCCTCCACCAGCTCCACGCCCATCTGGCGGGCGAGCAGCGCGTGCTCGAAGTAGGCGGAGTTGTAGACGCCGGGGGTCAGGACGACGACCGTGGGGTCGGCCACCTCGGGCGGCGCCGCCGAGCGCAGCGCGTGCAGCAGGTGGGTCGCGTAGTCGCCGACCGGCCGTACCCGGTGGGTCGCGAAGAGCTCGGGGAAGACCCGGGTCATCGCCCGCCGGTTCTCGACGACATAGCTGACCCCGGACGGGACGCGGACGTTGTCCTCCAGTACCCGGAAGTCGCCGTTCTCGTCCCGCACCAGGTCGATGCCGCTGACGTGGGCCCGGACCCCGTTCGGCGGGTCGATGCCGTGCGCGGCGCGGTGGAAGTGGGAGCACGAGAGCACCAGCCGGCGCGGCACGATGCCGTCGGCGAGGACGTCGGCACGCCCGTAGACGTCCGCCAGGAACGCCTCCAGCGCCCGCACCCGCTGCACGACACCGCGCTCGATGACGTTCCACTCGTCGCCGTCGAGCAGTCGCGGCACCAGGTCGAGCGGGAACGGACGCTCCTCGCCGAACAGGTTGAAGGTGATCCCGGCGTCCCGGAAGGCACGGTCCAGCGCCACCTTGCGCGCGGCGAGGTCGGCGCTGCTCAACGGCTGGAGCGCGTCATGGAGGGCGGAGTACACATCCCGGGGGCGGTGGGCCGGGTCGAAGACCTCGTCCCACGCGGCCGCCGCAGCGACCTCCGCCGCATACCCCTCGAACAGGTCGGCCACGCGCTGGAGCGTAGGGGCTCGGTGTTACTTCCGCATGACGTCACCGTGGGAGGCGGGGGCCTCACCACGAGCCCCACGCCGGACGCCGCGGAACGGCATGGGACGACACCGGGCGACAGCGGGCGACACCGGCGGACGTCGACTCGCCGCCCTCGCCCACGGATCGCACACGCGTAGGCGATTATGGAGGGGCGACCGATGCGACGACGCACCGTATGACGCACCGAAAGGCGAACGATGACGACTCTGCTGGTGACCGGAGCCGCCGGATTCATCGGATCCAACTTCGTCCGGTACTGGTTGGGCACGCACCCCGGCGACCGGCTGGTCGCGCTCGACGCGCTGACCTACGCGGGCTGCCGCGAGAACCTCGCCGACGTCCAGACCGGCATCACGTTCGTCCACGGCGACATCCGCGACCGCGAGCTCATCGAGGGCCTGCTGCGCGAGCACCGCGTCGACATCGTGGTCAACTTCGCCGCGGAGTCCCACAACAGCCTGGCGATCATCCGCCCGGGCGACTTCTTCTCCACCAACGTCATGGGCACCCAGAACCTGCTCGAGGCGGCCCGCACCGTCGGTGTCGCCCGGTTCCACCAGATCTCCACCTGCGAGGTCTACGGGGACATGGCCCTCGACGACCCGGGCGCCTTCACCGAGGACTCGCCCTACCTGCCGCGGACGCCCTACAACGCCGCCAAGGCCGGTTCGGACCACGCCGTGCGCTCCTACGGGTACACCTACGGTCTGCCGATCACGATCACCAACTGCTCGAACAACTACGGGCCTTTCCAGTTCCCGGAGAAGGTCATCCCGCTGTTCGTGACCCGGGCGCTGCAGGGCGAGTCGCTGCCGCTGTACGCGTCGACGAAGAACCGGCGGGAATGGCTGCACGTCGTCGACCACTGCCGGGCCATCGAGGCCGTCCTGGAGCGGGGCACGGTCGGCGAGACCTACCACGTGGGCAGCGGCATCGAGGCCGACATCGAGACCATCGCGGACCTGATCCTCGGCGAGCTGGGCCTGCCGGCGTCACTCAAGACGATCGTGCCCGACCGGCCCTCGCACGACCGCCGCTACCTGCTCGACTCCGGCAAGCTGCGGACGGCGCTGGGCTGGGAGCCGCGGATCAGCTTCGCGGACGGCATGAAGGCGACCATCGCCTGGTACCGCGACAACGAGGCCTGGTGGCGCCCCCTCCTCGGGCGCTCGCCGGTCTCGGAGACCGCCTGGCAGGGCTAGGAGCCCGACGCCGCCCTGTCTGGCTCGCGCTGCCTGGCCTTTCACACGGCCGGACAGCGCGGGCGAGGTCAGGCAGAGTCAGGCGGGCCCGTCCACCAGGTGGCTGTAGAGGCGCGCGGTGCGCTCGGCCACGGCCGCCCAGCCGAACGCGGCGACGGCACGCTCCCGGCCGGCCCGCCCCATCCGGGCGGCCCGCGCCGGGTCGGCCAGAAGCTCGTTGACGGCCGCCGCCAGTGTCGCCGGGTCGTCCGGCGGGACGAGCAGGCCGGTCTCGCCGTGCGCCACCACCTCCGGGATCCCGCCGACCCGGGAGGCGACCACCGCGGTGCCGCAGGCCATCGCCTCCAGGTTCACGATGCCCAGCGGCTCGTAGACCGACGGGCACACGAACACCGCCGCGTGCGTCAGCAGCTGGATGACCTCCGGCTTGGCCAGCATCCCGGACAGCCAGACCACCCCGTCGCGGCTGCCGCGCAGGCTGTTCACTCCGGCGGTGACCTCGGCGTGCAGCTCCTCGGTGTCCGGCGCCCCCGCGCACAGCACGAGCTGGGCGGACGGGTCGAGGTCGGCGGCGGCCCGCAGCAGCACCGGCAGCCCCTTCTGCCGGGTGATCCGCCCGACGAAGACCACGGACGGCCGGTCCGGGTCCACGCCGTGGCGTTCGAGGACGTCCGTCCGCGGGTCCGGAGCGTACTCGTCGGTGTCGATGCCGTTGCGGATGACGTGGACGCGCCCGGGGTCGACCTGCGGGTAGGCGTCCAGGATGTCGGCGCGCATCCCGTCGCTGACCGCCACCACCGCCGCCGCCGAGCTGATCGCGACCTGCTCGGCCCAGGACGACAGGCGGTAGCCGCCGCCGAGCTGCTCGGCCTTCCAGGGCCGCCGCGGCTCGAGCGAGTGCGCGGTCATCACGTGCGGGATGCCCTCGACGAGGGCGGTCAGGTGCCCCGCGAGGTTGGTGTACCAGGTGTGGGAGTGCACCACGTCGGCGCCACCGGAGGTGTTGACCGCCGCCGCCATCGACAGGTCCATCGAGGCGATCCGCAGGGCGTCGTTGGCGCCGTCGAGCGCGGGCCAGGGCTGGTGCCCGACCACCGCGGGCGGCACGGCGGCGGGCGGGCGCGGCTCGCCCTCGCAGTGGACGGTGAGCTCGACCAGCCGGGCCAGCTCGCGGGCGAGGTACTCGACGTGCACGCCGGCGCCGCCGTAGACGTCCGGGGGGAACTCTCGGGTGAGCAGCGCGACGCGCATCCGTCTCTCGATCCTCCGCCTGGTTGCGGTCACCGGCCGGGCGCCGGCGCCGGTCAGTCCGCGATGGTGACGCCCTTGCCGACGACGGTGACGCCGGCCGCGCTGACCTGGTAGCCGCGTGCCCGGTCATGGTCCTTGTCGACCCCGACCATCGCCCCCGGGGGGACGACGACGTTCTTGTCCAGGATGGCGTTCCGGACGACGGCGCGACGTCCGATGACGGCATTGTCCATGAGGACCGCGCTGTCGACCGCCGCCCACGAGTTGACCCGCACCCCCGGGGAGAGCACGGACCGCCGCACCGTCCCACCGGAGACGATCACACCGTTGCTGACGATGCTGTCGGTGGCGACGCCGACCCGGCCGGGGCTGTCATGGACGAACTTCGCCGGCGGCACCGGCGGGACGTTGGTGTAGATCGGCCAGTCGCGGTTGTACAGGTTGAAGACGGGGTCGAGCGCGCACAGGTCCATGTGGGCGTCGTAGTAGGAGTCGAGCGTGCCGACGTCCCGCCAGTAGCCGCGGTCGCGGTCGAGCGCCCCGGGCACCTCGTTGCCGGCGAAGTCGTACACCGCCGCCATGCTCTGCCCGACCAGCATCGGCACGATGCTCCCGCCCATGTCGTGCACGCTGTCCGGGTCGGCGGCGTCGGCCCGCAGGGCGTCGATGAGGACGTCGGTCGTGAAGACGTAGTTGCCCATCGAGGCGAAGATCTCGTCCGGGGTACCGGGCAGCCCTGGTGGATCCACCGGCTTCTCGAGGAACTCGGCGATGGAGATCCCGTCAGGCGCGGGGCGGATCACCCCGAAGGCGGAGCCCTCCGAGCGGGGGACCCGCAGGCCCGCGACGGTCACACCGGCACCGGACTCCAGGTGCTGCGCCACCATCTGGCGGGGGTCCATGCGGTAGACGTGGTCGGCGCCGAACACGACGACGATGTCCGGGGCCTCGTCATGGACGAGGTTCAGCGACTGGTGGATGGCGTCGGCGCTGCCGGAGAACCACTGCGGGCCGAGGCGCTGCTGCGCCGGCACCGGCGTCACGTAGTTGCCCAGCAGGTTGCTCATCCGCCAGGTGGTGGTGATGTGGCGGTCCAGACTGTGGCTCTTGTACTGGGTCAGTACCGCGATACGCAGGTATCCGGCATTGACCAGGTTCGACAGTACGAAGTCGACCAGGCGGTAGATACCACCGAAAGGAACGGCCGGCTTCGCTCGGTCCGCGGTCAGTGGCGCCAGGCGACTGCCGGCACCCCCCGCCAGGACCAGGCCCAGCACCCGAGGGCTGCGCATTCTTCGGCCCGGCTCCCCGTCTTCCGCCCGGATCCGGGGTCGATCCGCCCCGGCTGCGACCGGTCGCCAGCGGTTCCGGCACGTGATCGGGCATGTGCCGTGTTGTGCTGGATTCCGGTCATCACGGAGCCTACAAGGCGGCCGGGAGGCGGCTCGCTCGGCGTCAAAAACCGCTGGCCCGGGACGCCGATCCGGCCACTCCCACGAGTGGGGAGCGGCCGGATCACATCGGCGGCCGCACAGCCTGCCCGGTCAGGACAGCCACGACGCGGGACAGCCGTGACGCGGGCGGGCGGGGCTGGCGGTCAGACGTTGAAGCCGAGGGCGCGCAGCTGCTCGCGACCGTCATCGGTGATCTTGTCCGGGCCCCACGGCGGCATCCAGACCCAGTTGATCGTCACGTCGTTGACCAGGTTGTCCGGGCCGTCGACGAGCGCCGAGCGGGTCTGGTCCTCGATGACGTCCGTCAGCGGGCAGGCCGCCGAGGTGAGCGTCATGTCGAGGGTGACCGTGTTGTCGTCGGCGATGTTGATGCCGTAGACGAGGCCGAGGTCGACGACGTTGATCCCGAGCTCGGGGTCGACCACGTCCCGCATGGCCTCCTCGACATCGTCGAAGGATGCCTTGTCCACGACGACGGCCCGCTCGGTGGCGACGGCCGGCGCCGCCTCCGACGGTGCCGCCGCCGCGGGCTGCGCCGAGATGCCGGTGGGCTCCTCGGCGACGGCGGGCTCCGCCGGGGCGGACGCGGTGGTGGTGGCGGTCTCGCTCATGGTCATGTCTCCTGCTTCGGGACGGCGGTCCGGGTGGCGGCACCGGTGGCCTGCGCGGTGGCGTCCTTCCAGGCCATCCACGACAGCAGGGCGCATTTCACCCGGGCCGGGTACTTGGAGACACCCGCGAACGCGACCGCGTCCTCCAGGACCTCCTCGTCACCCTCCTGGGTGCCGCGCGACTGCATCAGCGTCAGGAACTCGCGTTCGAGCTCCAGCGCCGCCGCCACCGACTTCCCGATCACCAGGTCGGCCATCACGCTCGCCGACGCCTGGCTGATCGAGCAGCCCTCGCTCTCGTAGGACACGTCCGCCACGACACCGTCGGCGACGCGGACCCGCAGGGTCACCTCGTCGCCGCAGGTCGGATTGACGTGGTGCACCTCGGCGTCGAACGGATCCCGTAGGCCGCGGTGGTGCGGGTTGCGGTAGTGATCCAGGATGATCTCCTGGTACATGGAGTCGAGCTTCACCTCAGGAAGAACCTCCTGACCTGCCCGAGACCTTCCACCAGCGCGTCGACCTCGGCGGTCGTCGTGTAGAGGTGGAACGACGCCCGGGTCGTCGCCGGGACCCCGTACCGCAGGCAGACCGGGCGGGCGCAGTGGTGCCCGACCCGCACCGCGATGCCCTGCTCGTCCAGGATCTGACCGATGTCGTGCGGGTGCAGCGGCCGGTCCTCGGAGTCGCGCAGGGAGAAGGAGATCGCCCCGCCGCGGTCCCGCGGCGTCGGCGGGCCGATGATCCGCAGGCCCGGCACGGCCGCCAGTGCGTCGAGCGCGTAGGCGGTGACCTCGTGCTCGTGCGCGGCGATGGCATCCATGCCCAGGCCGGTCAGGTAGTCGACGGCGGCGCCAAGCGCCACCGCCTGCGAGATCATCGGCGTGCCGGCCTCGAACCGGTGCGGCGGGGCCGCGTAGGTGGAGGCCTCCATCGTGACGACCTCGATCATCTCGCCGCCGCCGAGGAACGGGGGCATGACCTCGAGCAGCTCGCGCCGGCCCCACAGCACACCGATGCCGGTGGGCCCGCACATCTTGTGCCCGGTGAAGGCGAGGAAGTCCACACCGAGTGCGACGACGTCGATCGGCATGTGCGGCACCGACTGCGAGCCGTCGAGCACGGTGAGCGCGCCGACCGCGCGAGCCCGGGCGACGATCGTCGCGACCGGGTTCACCGTGCCCAGGATGTTGGACTGGTGGACGAACGAGACGACCTTCGCCCGCTCGGTGATGACCTCGTCGAGGTGGGCCAGGTCGAGTCGGCCGTCCTCGGTGAGGCCGATCCAGCGCAGGGTGGCGCCGGTGCGGGCGCACAGCATCTGCCAGGGCACCAGGTTGGAGTGGTGCTCCATCTCGGTGATGACGACCTCGTCGCCGGGGCCGAGCCGGAAGCGCTCCGCCTCCGCCCCGCCGGAGACCGCGTTGCTCATCGCGTAGGCGACCAGGTTCAGCGCCTCGGAGGAGTTCTTCGTGAACACGATCTCGCGCCGGTCGGGTGCGCCGACGAACGCCGCGATCCGGTCCCGCGCGTCCTCGTAGAGGGCCGTGGCCTCCTCGGCGAGCACGTGGATGCCACGGTGCACGTTGGCGTTGTGCCGCTCGTAGTAGGTCCGCTCGGCGTCGAGGACGGCGAGCGGCTTCTGCGACGTCGCGGCGCTGTCCAGGTAGACCAGCGGCAGGCCGTCGTGCACGGTGCGGGCGAGGATCGGGAAGTCGCGGCGGACCCGCTCGACGTCGAACCCGGGCGTGGTCGCCGTGTCGGCTCCCGGCTGGCGGGTCTCGATGATCGTCATGAGATCGCCGCCGGCTCCGTGGTCTTCACGTACCGGTCGTAGCCGGACTCCTCCAGCGTCGCCGCGAGCTCGGGGCCACCCGCGTCCACGATCCGGCCGCCCGCCATGACGTGCACGAACTCTGGCTTCACATAGCGCAGGATGCGGGTGTAGTGGGTGATGAGCAGGATGCCCGTCTCCCCCTTCACCCGTACCGCCTCGATGCCGGCCGAGACGATGCGCAGAGCGTCGACGTCGAGGCCGGAGTCGGTCTCGTCGAGGATGGCGATCTTCGGCGCGAGCAGCTTCATCTGCAGGATCTCGTGACGCTTCTTCTCACCGCCGGAGAAGCCCTCGTTGACGCTGCGCTCGGCGAACGCCGGGTCCATCTCCAGCCCGGCCATCGACTCCTTGACCTCCTTGACCCAGGTGCGCAGCTTCGGGGCCTCGCCCCGGACCGCCGTCACCGAGGAGCGCAGGAAGTTGGACACCGAGACGCCGGGCACCTCGACCGGGTACTGCATCGCCAGGAAGATCCCGGCCCGCGCCCGCGCGTCGACGGACATCGCCAGGACGTCCTCGCCGTCAAGGGTCACGGTGCCCTCGGTGACGGTGTACTTGGGGTGGCCGGCGATCGAGTAGGAAAGCGTGGACTTGCCGGAGCCGTTCGGCCCCATGATCGCGTGGGTCTCGCCCTTGCGGACGGTGAGGTCGACGCCGCGCAGGATCTCGCGCGGGCCGTCCGTGTCGGTGTCGACCGACACGTGCAGGTTGCGGATCTCGAGAACAGACACCGCTGTCGTCACCCTCGCTTCGGGTTCGTGTGAAGGTCGACGAGGACGTCGTCGCCGTCGATGGTCACTGGGTAGGTGGGCACCGGGTCGATGGCCGGCAGGCTCGTCGGCTCGCCCGTGGTCAGGTCGAACCGGGAGCCGTGCAGCCAGCACTCGATGAGGCCGTTCTCGACCTCGCCCTCGGAGAGCATCACCTCGGCGTGGGAGCACTCGTCCCGCACCGCGTAGTACCGGCCGCCCGACCGGACCAGGCACACCGGCTCACCGTCGATCTCGACGCCGAGCGCGGACTCGTCGGCCAGGTCGGAGACGGCGCAGGCGCGCCGCCAGGAGGACCCCGCCGTGGTCCCGGCGGAGCCTGTGCTGCTCGGTGTGGTCATACGCCCACCGCCGCCAGCTCCTCCTCGACCCGCGCCATGATCCGCTCACGCAGTTCGGGGATGTCGATCCGGTCGACGATCTCGGCGAAGAAGCCGCGGACGACCAGCCGGCGTGCCTCGTCGGCCGGGATGCCGCGCGACATCAGGTAGAACAGCGACTCGTCGTCGAACCGCCCGGTCGCGCTGGCATGACCGGCGCCGACGACCTCGCCGGTGAGGATCTCCAGGTTGGGCACCGAGTCGGCGCGGGCGCCGTCGGTGAGCACCAGGTTGCGGTTCAGCTCGTAGGTGTCCGTACCGACCGCGTCGGCACCGATCACCACGTCGCCGACCCACACCGCGTGCGCCCCGGCGCCCTGCAGGGCGCCCTTGTAGACGACCCGGCTGCGGCAGTTCCGCGCCTGGTGGTCGACCAGCAGGCGGTGCTCCTGGTGCTGGCCGGTGTCGGTGAAGAACAGGCCGTAGAGCTCGGCGTCGCCGCCGGGCCCGCGGTACTCCACCGTCGAGTTGAGCCGGACGAGGTCGCCGCCGAGGGTCACGGTGAACGACCGCAGACGGGCGTCCCGGCCCACCGAGAAGGCGTGCGAGCCCAGGTGGACGGCGTCGTCGGCCCAGTCCTGGAGGGTGACGAAGGTCAGCGCGGCGCCGTGGCCGATGAACACCTCGACGGTGCCGGCGAAGGCGGCGCTGCCGGTGTGGTCGAGCACCACCGTCGCGGAGGCGAACGGGCCGAGCTCGACGAGCACGTGCTCGTAGGCGACCCCGCCGTCACCGTGCAGGCGCACGATGACCGGCTCGGTCAGCGCCGCCTCGGCCGGGACGGTGACAGAGACCCCACCGTCCGCGCGGGCCATGGCGAACGCGGCAGGGCGGTCGGACGGGGTCAGGACCCGCCCGATCCGGGAGTCGGTGGCGGCGAGCCGCTCGACCTCCACGCCGTCCGGCGCGGCGACCGAGACGTCGATCTTGGTGTCGCTCGGCGGCCCGTTCAGCAGGCCGCCCAGGCGGCGCAGCGGGGTGAACCGCCACGCCTCCTCCCTGCCGCCGGGTACTACGTGGTCCTCGGGGTCACGGGACCGGACGGGACGCGGTGCCGCGCCGGCCTGGGCCGGGGGGCGTCCCGTGGCATCGATGACGGCCATCAGCCGACTGCGCCTTCCATCTGGAGCTCGATGAGCCGGTTGAGTTCGAGGGCGTACTCCATGGGCAGCTCGCGCGCGATCGGCTCGATGAAGCCGCGCACGACCATGGCCATCGCTTCGTCCTCGGACAGGCCGCGGCTCATCAGGTAGAAGAGCTGGTCCTCGCCGACCTTGGAGACGCTGGCCTCGTGCCCGATGGAGGCGTCGTCCTCACGGACGTCGACATAGGGGTAGGTGTCGGAACGGCTGATCGTGTCGACCAGCAGCGCGTCACACTTCACCGACGACCGCGAGGCGTGCGAGCCCTCGTTGATCTGGACCAGGCCACGGTACGAGGTACGGCCGCCACCGCGGGCCACGGACTTCGACACGATCTTCGACGACGTCCGCGGCGCGGCGTGCACCATCTTCGCGCCGGCGTCCTGGTGCTGCCCCTCACCTGCGAAGGCGACCGAAAGCACCTCGCCGTGGGCCTGCTCGCCGAGCATCCACACCGCCGGGTACTTCATCGTCACCTTGGAGCCGATGTTGCCGTCGATCCACTCCATGGTGGCGCCCTCGTGGCAGGCGGCCCGCTTCGTGACGAGGTTGTAGACGTTGTTCGACCAGTTCTGGATGGTCGTGTAGCGGCAGCGCGCGTTCTTCTTCACGATGATCTCGACCACCGCGGAGTGCAGTGAGTCGGACGAGTACACCGGTGCCGTGCAGCCCTCGACGTAGTGGACGTACGCACCCTCGTCAACGATGATCAGGGTCCGCTCGAACTGGCCCATGTTCTCCGTGTTGATCCGGAAGTAGGCCTGCAGCGGGATCTCGACCTGCACACCCGGCGGGACGTAGATGAACGAGCCGCCGGACCACACCGAGGTGTTCAGCGCGGCGAACTTGTTGTCGCCGACCGGGATCACCGAGCCGAAGTACTCCTGGAAGATCTCCGGGTGCTCACGCAGGCCCGAGTCGGTGTCGAGGAAGATGACACCCTGCTCCTCAAGATCCTCACGAATCTTGTGGTAGACGACCTCGGACTCGTACTGGGCCGCGACGCCGGAGATCAGCCGCTGCTTCTCCGCCTCGGGGATGCCGAGCCGGTCGTAGGTGGCCCGGATGTCCTCCGGCAGCTCGTTCCACTCGGCGGCCTGCTTCTCCGTCGACCGGACGAAGTACTTGATGTTGTCGAAGTCGATCCCGGTCAGGTCCGCACCCCAGGTCGGCATGGGCTTGCGCTCGAAGAGCTTCAGCCCCTTGAGCCGCAGGTCGATCATCCAGGATGGCTCGTTCTTCTTCGCCGAGATGCTGCGAACAACTGCTTCGGAGAGGCCGCGCTCCACGTCGACGGCGTAGGCGTCCGCATCTGCCCAGCCGAACCGGTAGGAGCCAAGGCCCTCAAGGGCGGTCTCGGCAGAGGTGGTCATAGGGAACCTTCCGAAAATGAGGATGGTTGTGATGTCCGCCCGGACCCGGACGAGGCCGTGTCGGGCGATGCACCCGGCGATGGCGTGGACTCGGCTGCCGCGGCACTCCCGACGGGCGGGAGCACCGTGATCGCCTCCACGGGGATCACCGGGATATGGGTGGTGCAGACGCCGTCGCCGTGCGCGATCGTCGCCAGCCGCTGCACGTGGGTGTCGAGGAGTCGCGCGAGCATCTCCGTCTCGGCCTCACACAGCGCCGGGAACCGCTCGGCCACGTGCTGCACCGGGCAGTGATGCTGGCAGATCTGGGTGCCGGTCGGCAGCTCGGAGACGCTGGCGGTGTACCCGGCCTGGGTCATGGCCGCGGCGATCGCCTCCGGCCGCTCCGCCAGGGGAACCGCGACCACCTCGTCGCGGATCTGGCGCTCGAGATCGACTCCGCGGGCCCGGGCGAACTCGGCGACCGCCTCCGGGCCGCAGGCGTCCGCGAGGAACCGCAGCGCGCCGGCCGCCAGGTCGGAGTAGGCCGTCGGCCCGGCCTGGTGCCCGGCCTCGGTGAGCGTGTAGCGCCGGGCCGGGCGGCCCCGCCCGCGAGGACCACGCACCCCGGTCGAGGTGGTCGTGATCGTGCCGTCCGAGGTCATCGCGTCGAGATGACGGCGGACGGCTGCGGGCGACAGCCCGAGCTCGTGGGAGAGATCGGCTGCCGTGGAGGGGCCGCGCTCGAGCAGGAGGCGGACGACGCGGTCCCGGGTGCGGCCGTCGGCCACGCCCGATGGAACCTCCTGCCCGCTTTTCACAACACCAGTGTGCCCTATTTCCGTGACGCGGTCGAACCGAGGAGCCGCAGATCACCCGACCGTCCGGAGATCTCTTTCACAGCGTCGGATCCGCGACACAGCACCGTGATCGACCCCGCTCGTGACCCGCGGTTTCGGTGCCGCAGCCTGCCTCGGAGCCGGCTGTGACCCACCCGCCACGCAGCACGCGCCGCCCGGGATGGGACACTTTCGGGCGGCATGCGACGTACGGGAAGGTGCTGCGAGATGCGGACGGTTCGCACGATCGGCCCCGGCGGCGCGGTCATGGCCGCCACCAGCCTGGCAGGCACGGAACAGGCCGGCACCCCGGCAGCCCGGCCGGGGGCAGCCCGGCCGGGGGCACGCCGTCGGCTGGCCTTCCCCTGGCGCGGCGCCGTCGCCGCGGTCGCCCTGGCCGTCGCGGCTGCGGGCGTCACCGCCTGCGGCGGCGGCACGGAGACCAACGGCCTGGAGAAGGCCTCCCCCGCCGAGGTCGGGACGCGGTCGGTGGAAGCGCTGCGCGACGCCGGCAGCGTGCGCGTCCTCGGCACCGTCCAGGACCCGTCCAGTGACGGCACGACCACCTACGACCTGGTGATGGCCGGCTCGTCGGCCCGCGGCACCGTGACCTCCGGGCAGATCGTCGCCGAGCTGGTGAAGGTGGACGACGACACCTTCACCAAGGGCAGTCGCGAGTACTACGAGTCGATCGGCGAGGGTGACGCCGCGGAGCTGCTGGCCGACCAGTGGGTGCGGCTGTCCACGGAGGCGGCGGCCCAGTACCGCTTCTTCAGCATCGAGGGGTTCGTCCAGGCGCTCGGCGAGTACGTGGCGGCGCTCGACGGTGAGGTGACCACCGAGGAGGTCGGCGGGCGCCGTGCCGTGGCCGCGGGCAGTCCGGGAGGAACCCGCCTCTGGGCGGCGAACACCGGCGAGCCCGTCCCGCTGCGGGTGGACATGCTGGACGGCGAGGAGGGCCGGATGGAGTTCTCCGACTACGACGCCGCGGTCTCGATCACCGCCCCGACGAGCTCCGTGGACCTCTCCTCCCTGTCCTGACCGGCGGGCCCCACTACCGTGGTCGGACCGTCCGGGACGCGCCGGGCCGGCGCGGCGCGGTGCGGGCCGGCGCGGCGCGGCGCGGTGACCAGGCGGCACGCAGGGCGACGATGACCGGACGGCCCGTGGGCGGAGGGACTCGGACATGCTTGTCGCGGCAGTGGACCAGGGCACCAGCGGCACCACGGTCTGTCTGCTCGACGCCGAGGCCACGGTCGTCGGTCGCGGATACCGCGCGGTCGAGACGTCCTTCCCCCGGCCCGGATGGGTCGAGCAGGACCCGGAGGACCTGCTGGCCAGCGTCGTCGGCGCCGTCGCCGACGCCCTCACGGACGCCGGCCGCCGCCCCGCCGACCTGGCGGCGCTGGGCATCACCAACCAGCGCGAGACCACGGTGCTGTGGGAGCGCCGGACCGGGCGCCCGCTGTACCCGGCCATCGTCTGGCAGGACCGGCGCACCGCCGCCGCGTGCGAGCGCCTCGCCGCGGCCGGCCATGCCGCCCTGGTCCAGGAACGCACCGGTCTGGTCCTCGACCCCTACTTCGCCGGCACGAAGGCGGCCTGGGTCCTCGAGAACGTGCCGGGTGCGCGGCAGGCGGCCGAGACCGGCCGGATCGCCTTCGGCACCGTCGACTCCTGGCTGGTGTGGCGGCTGACCGGTGGCCGGGTCCACCTGACCGATGTCACCAACGCCTCCCGCACGATGCTCTTCGACCTGGCGAGCGGCACCTGGTCGGAGGAGATGCTGGAGCTGCTGGGCCTGCCCGCGGAGCCGTTGCCGGAGATCGTGCCGAGCTCCCGGGTCTACGCCCACACCGATCCCGAGTCCTTCCTCGGTGTCGAGGTGCCGATCGCCGCGGTCGTCGGCGACCAGCAGGCCGCGCTGTTCGCCCAGGCCTGCTTCGCGCCCGGCCAGGCCAAGAACACCTACGGCACCGGCTCGTTCGTCCTGGTCAACACGGGCACGGCGCCGCCCGCGCCGCAGACGTCGCTGCTGCGGACGGTCGCGTTCGGGCTCGACGGCGAGCCCCTCACCTACGCGCTGGAGGGCGCGATCCTGTCCACCGGCTCCGCCGTCCAGTGGTTGCGGGACGGGCTCGGTGTCATCTCCGACAGCGCGCAGACCGCGGAGCTGGCCGGATCGCTCGCGGGCAACGACGGCGTCTACTTCGTCCCCGCGCTCGCCGGGCTCGGCGCACCGCACTGGGACCCCCGCGCCCGCGGGATGATCATCGGCCTGACCCACGCCACCAGCCCCGCGCACCTGGCTCGGGCGGTGCTGGAGGCCATCGCGTACCGGACCCGGGACGTCGTCGAGGAGATGGCGGCCGGCGCCGGCGTGACCGTCACCGAGCTGCGCGCGGACGGCGGCGCGGCCCGCAACCCGTGGCTGATGCAGTTCCAGGCCGACATCCTCGGAGTCGAGGTGGACGTCCCGGAGAACACCGAGACGACCGCGCTCGGCTCCGGCTACCTCGCCGGGCTCGCCACCGGCCTGTACGCGGGCCGCGCGGAGCTGGACGCCCTCCGGCGCACCGCGCGCCGGTACCGGCCGTCGCTGGGCGCGGACCAGCGCGAGGACCTGTACGGCCGGTGGCTGCGCGCCGTCGAGCGGTCCCGCGACTGGGACCGCGACTGAGCGGTTCGCCACTCCGGCTGGCCTGGTCGTTTGGCCGGGATCCATCCCGGCTGCGCGCGAGGCCTCACACCAGGGCAACGATCGAAGCCCACTGAAAGACAACACCAGCTGGCCGCCGATTGGGAAAAGTGGCTGTCCCGCGCCATGATTCCTGTCAACCTGTACCCCGGGGGCGGTTGGCGTCTCCCGCCGCGCACATCACCCCGGACGGAGACCGTGACCGACGCGGACTACGCCCTGGAACTGGGCCGCCGCCTCCGAGCTGCCCGCAACCGACGCGGACTGTCCCTCCTCGACGTCCAGGAACGCACCGAGGGGCGGTGGACTGCCGGCACGCTCGGCGCCTACGAGCGAGGCAGCCGGACCCTGCGGGTGCACCGCCTGGTCGAGCTCGCCGAACTGTACGACGTCCCGGCGACCCTGCTCGTCCCGCCGCCGGTCGAGCGCCGTGAGACCGACGACCTGCCGCCGCTGGTCATCGACCTGCGCCGGCTGCGGAAGCTGCCGCCGACACGGACCGGCCCGCTGCGCCGGTGGATCGCCATCGTGCAGGTGCTGCGCTCGGACAGCTCACGGGACGTGCTGCGGCTCCGGCGCTCCGACCTGCAGTCACTGTCGCGGCTGTACAGCACCACTCCCGCGGTCCTCTACGAGCGGCTCGTGGCCTGGGGCACGCTGGTCGATCCCGGTGAGGCGGCGCCCGCCGGCGGGCGCCGCCGGCCGCCGGCGCTCCGGCCCCCGCAGTCCCCCTCCCGCCGGTAGTCCACCCGCGCGCGGTCAGTGTGATCGGCCCGGTCGGGCACCGCTGCGCAGTCCGTAGGATCAGCGGCGTGACCGAGGTCCTGGCAGTCGAGGTGACCGATCTGGTCAAGACCTACCGGCGCGCGCCGGCCGGGGGGCAGACACGGCCGCGCTACCTGCGCGCGGGAGCGCCGGAGCCGCCCGCCGGCCCGCCGGCCCAGCGGCGCCGCGGTCGCCAGCGCACCCGGGGCCACGCCTCGAGCCCGACCGACCGGGCCGATCCGCCCGGCAGCACCCGCCGGCCGGGCTCCGCCGCCACCCTCGCCGACGCCAGCACCCTCGCCGACGCCAGCACCCTCGCCGACGTCGGCACCGAGGCCAAGCCGGACGAAGCCCCGGCACCCACCACCCACGTGCGTGCGGTGGACGGGCTCTCGCTGCAGGTCGCCGCCGGGTCCGTGACAGCGGTGCTCGGCCCGAACGGCGCCGGCAAGACCACCACCATCGAGATCTGCGAGGGCTTCCGGGCCGCCGACAGCGGCGAGGTCCGTGTGCTCGGGCTGCACCCGCTGCGCGACGCGGCGGCACTGCGCCCACGGGTCGGCGTGATGCTGCAGGCGGGCGGCATGTACCCCGGTGCCCGCGCCGGCGAGATGCTCCGGCTCATCGCCTCGCACCACGCCCACCCGCTGGACGCCGGCGTCCTGCTCGAACGGCTGGGGCTGGCAGAGGTCGCCGGCGTCCCCTTCCGCCGGCTGTCCGGCGGCCAGCAGCAGCGGCTCTCCCTGGCGATGGCCGTCATCGGCCGTCCCGAACTGGTCTTCCTCGACGAGCCCACCGCCGGGCTGGACGTCCAGGGCCGGCGTGACACCTGGGAGCTCATCGAGGAGCTGCGCCTGTCCGGCGTCACCGTGGTGCTCACCACGCACGCGATGGACGAGGCCGAGCGGCTCGCCGACCAGGTCGCCATCGTGAACCGGGGCCGGGTCGTCGCCGCCGGGACACCGGCCGAGCTGACCCGCGGCGGCGCCGAGGGCCAGCTCCGCTTCCGCGCCCCGGCCGGCCTCGACGTCAGCCGCCTGCTGCTCGCGCTGCCCGACGGCACCACCGGGTGGGAGGACCCGCCCGGGCACTATCTCGTGCAGGGCACCGTCGACCCGCAACTGCTCGCCGCTGTCACCGCGTGGTGCGCGGGCAACGGCGTGCTCGCCGAGGACCTCCGCGTCGAGCAGCGCACCCTCGAGGACGTGTTCCTCGATCTGACCGGGACGGAGCTGGAGTGATGAGCCCCCTGGCCGAGACCCGACCGGCGGAAGGCCGCCCGGCCGGCGCCGTCCTGGACCTGCGCCCTGCCCCCGGGGCAGCGTCCCGCGGGCAGATGCTGGCCGCGCAGACCCGCCTCGAGCTCACCCTGACCCTGCGGCGCGGCGAGTCCGTGCTGCTGACCCTGATCATCCCGATCGGGCTGCTGGTCTTCTTCGCCGCGGTGGATGTCCTGCCGACGTCGGCCACCGCACAGCGCTCGGTGGACTTCCTCGTCCCCGGCGTGCTGGCGCTGGCCATCATGTCGACAGCGTTCACCGGCCAGGCGATCGCCACCGCGTTCGAGCGCTCGTACGGCGTCCTCAAGCGGCTCGGTGCCTCTCCCCTGCCCCGGTCGATCCTGCTCGCGGGCAAGTCGCTGGCCGTCCTCGCGGTCGAGATCGTCCAGCTCGTGCTGCTCGTCGCGGTCGGCTTCGCGCTCGGCTGGGAACCGCACGGATCGGTCGCCTCGGTCGGCTGGGTGGTCCTACTCGTCCTGCTCGGCACCGCCGCGTTCTCCGGCCTGGGGCTGCTGATGGCCGGCACCCTGCGCGCCGAGGCCACGCTCGCCGCCGCGAACGGGGTCTACCTGCTGCTGCTCCTGATCGGCGGGGTCGTCTTCCCCCTCGAGGAGCTGCCCGGGTGGATGCGGGTGGTCGCCGAGGCGCTGCCTACCGCCGCGCTGTCCGACGGCCTGCGCGCCGTGCTCGCCGAGGGCGCCGCACCCGGCGCCGGGAACCTGATCGTGCTGGCCCTCTGGTCCGTCGGCGCGCTCGGCCTGGCGTCCCGGCTGTTCCGCTGGGAGTGATCCAGCTCGGAATGACCGAGCGGGGAATGGCCGAGCTGGGAATGGCCTACCGGCCGGCGGGCCGCACCCGGCGGCCGGGGCTCCGGCAGGTGGCACCCCGGTAGTGGCGGTGCACACCCGGACCGGTCGGGGCGGGCGGATTACCATGGGCCGCGATGCCATCTTCTACCACTCGTCGGAGCAAGGTCAGCGCTGACGGCGACGCCACCATGGCCGGCTCGGGCCGGCTTCCCGTCATCGGGCTGCGCGCGTTCCGGCGGCTCTCGCTTGCCAGCGTCGTCCTGCTCGCGGCGATCGTCGTGACCGGCGGTGCCGTGCGGCTGACCGGTTCCGGTCTCGGCTGTCCCACCTGGCCGCAGTGCGGTGACGGGTCCTTCACCCCGCACGCGGCCTACTCGCTCAACGGAGCGATCGAGTTCGGGAACCGGCTGATCAGCATCGTGGTCGGCCTGGTGGTACTGGCCCTGCCGATCGCGGCGCGCCTGCTCCGGGAGAAGCGCCGGGACCTGCTCCTGCTCTCCCTCGGGCTGTGGCTCGGCTTCCTCGGCCAGGCCGTGCTCGGCGGGATCACCGTGCTGGTGAAGCTGCACCCGGCGACGGTGGCCGCGCACTTCCTGCTGTCGATGGTCCTGCTGTTCAACGCCGTCGCCCTGCACCGGCGGGCCCGACAGGCGGCCGGGCCGACCCCGCTGGCGGTCCGCGCGGAGCTCGCCTGGCTCGCCCGGGTGCTCGTGGTGGTCGCCGCCGGCGTCCTCGCTCTGGGCACCGTGGTGACCGGTACCGGCCCGCACAGCGGAGACAGCGAGGAGACGAAGCGCTTCGGCTTCGACATCGTCAACGTTGCCCAGCTGCACGCCGACGGCGCGATGGTGCTCACCGGGCTGACCCTCGCGATGGTCTTCGCCGTCCGCCTCACCCCCGCCCCGGCCGAGGCCCGCCGCAGCGCGAACGTCCTCCTGCTCACGGTCCTGGCTCAGGCGGCGATCGGGTTCACCCAGTACTTCACCGGCGTCCCGGCGCTGCTGGTCGGTCTGCACATGGCCGGCGCGACCATCATGTGGATCGTCACGATCCAGCTCTGGCTGGCCATGGGCGAACGTGCCCCCGCCACCGAGGCCGCCTGGGCGGGGTCGCCGTCGCGCATCCAGGCACCCGCCACTCCGGTCACCGTCTGACCGGACCGGACCGGACCGGACCCGGTCAGCGGCCGGCGGTCAGCGGTCGTGACGGTGGCCAGGGGGCTGCGCGTACCTCAGCCGCAGCGGCGGCGGCGCGACGTCAGCGCCGCGGCGGCAGGCCGGCGGCCGAGTGCCGTGACGAAAATGTTCGGCTCGGAGCGATCCGTCGACGGATCTGCCGCGAACTCTGTGCGTGGCAGGGACTGAACGGCGCGTCAGCCGGGTGTGGAACGACGGTGCCGCGTACGACATGGTCGTGCCGGAGCCCGTCGCCGGGCTGGCGGGCGTGCCGGCGATGACCGCGGTCGCGGAGCGCATGCGGGCGCTGGACGCTCTTGCCGCCCGGCCGGGGACTGGCACGCAGGTACGGGCCCTGCTCGCCGTGGAGTGTCTGTCGTCGCGTCAGGTGACCAGGATGTCAGCCGCCGGGTCGGCAGGCTCCAGGCCGGTCGGCGACGGGCAGCTGCGGCGCTTCACCCGGGCCTGCGCGGCTGGGGTCGCGGCCGAGCAGCTGGGCCCGGCGGAGCTGCGCCGTGCTCACCGCGCCGTCGTGCCGGGCGGGGGGACCGTACGAAGCGGCACGGTGTGGGTCGGCGGAGTTCCGACTCCGCCGCGGGCAGAGTTCGTCCCGCCCCCGCCTGAGGATCTCGGTCGGCTCCTCGCCGACCTCGGCGCCTTCCTGATGCGGGATGACCTGTGCCCGGTGGCGCAGGTGGCCATCGGCTACGCACAGCTGGTGGTGATCCATCCCTTTCGCGACGGCAACGGCCGGGTCGGCCGCTGGCTGTTGCAGGTGATGCCCCGTCGGCGTGGCCTCGTCCACGAGCTGGTCGCTCCGATGGGTCTCTACTTCCTTGCCAACGCGCCGGCCTACATGGCCGCGCACGCAGCCTTCCGAGCGGGGGACCTCGAACGGTGGTGCTCCTTCTTCGGGGACGCGGTGATCCGCTGCTCCGCCGCGACGGAGTAGTTCGTGGGGAGATCCCCCGGCGGACAGTTCGGGAGGGAGACCGGGGCCGCCGCCCGAGGCGCCGCCCCAGAACCGACCAGGCGGCGTGGCGCCGGCGTCATTCGGCACCCGGTGGCCGCAGGCCGAGGAGGGGCGCGTAGTCGCGGCGGCGACCGGGCACGGTGAGGATCTCCACGCTGTCGGTTGCCTGGTCGATCGCTCCGGGCAGGTAGCCGACGGCGCGGCCGGGGCGCCGTCCGAGCCGGGTAGGGTGGCGGCCGCCGCGCACAGCTCGGCCTCGCGATCCTGCCATCGGGTGGCGCCGAGCGCCCGGTTCAGGTGGGGGCCGACCTTGTCGGCGACGCCGAGCCCGATGAAGACTGTGGTGAGCCACTTGTTGTACGGGGCCCAGCGGCGTTCCACGAGGAAGGCGATCCGGACGAGGTCACGGGCCACCCCGGCTGCGACGGTCCGCGATCCCAGGTCGTCGCCGCGGGCTCCGGCCCGGCCGGCGAACGCCTCCTGTTGGCTCACCCGGAGCCAGCTCGCAGCGAGCACGTAGCGCCAGACGTCGTCCGGATACCAGGCCAGAGCCTGACGACGGCCGGTGAGCAGGTCCAGCGGATCGTGGAAGACCGGGCCGCCGGTCAGGCTGGCCAGGATCTGGGTGGGAGCCAGCAGCCAGTCGGCCAGCTCGAGCCCGTCGGCGGGGTCGACGCCCAGGTGGGCAGTGAAGAAGGCCCGCGCGGTGGTCACCTCGACCTGGTGATGGGGCCGTCCGCCATGGCGGTCACCGACCGGATACACGACGGGATGGCCGTCGAAGTCGGCTGGCAGATGTTCCAGGGCGGCTTCGATCGCGCCGTCTCGCTACCTCGCTCGACGAACAACTGCACGCGTGGGCCGAAGTCATGGTCGGTGGAGATCTCGTCGTCGAGCCCGAGGACCTCGGAGCCCTTGCCAAGCAGCGCTGCCGCGTGGGGCACGCCCCAGACCAGCTGCCGGATGCTCTGTTCGTAGAACCGTCGGGAGAGCTCACGACCGGACACGCCCCGCTGCGGTGCTGTCAGGCGATGTTGAGCTGGATATTGCCGATGCGGGCGACGATGTCGAGCTGGCCGCCGAGACCGGTGATGTAGGAGCGCAGGACGTCAAGACCCGTCGCGGACCCGTTCTCGATCTGGCTGATCCTCGCCTGGCTCAGACCGGTGGCTTCGGCGAGCTGCGCCTGGGTCATCCCGAGCTGCCCGCGGATCTCAGCCAGCTGCGCACCGCTGACAGAAGCAAGCATCCGCCCTCGCAGTTCAGCGCGATGGGCCGTGCGTTCCGCGTTGTCCCACTCGGGATCGGCCGCCCGCGCGCGCGCCTTGACATCACGCCAGTTCGACGGACTGGTCATGAGTCCTCCCGTTCCTTCAGCGCCATCAGGTGCTCGCCGAAACGCGCGTCCGCGAGCGGGACTGCCGTGCTGTACCAGGCCTGCCAGGCACCTGACTTGTCCCCTGCCACGAGGAAGATTGCCTCCCTACGCGGATTGAAGGCGAAGAGCATTCTGATCTCGGTCGACCCCGCCGATCCTGGTCGCAGTTCCTTCATGTTGTGGTAGCTGCTACCCCTCAGCCTGTCGACGAGTGGGCGCCCCAGACCGGGCCCGTTCTCCCCGAGCACGTCGATGGCTTCTGCGACCAGGTCGGCACTGGCCGAGTCCGTGTCACACAGGTCGAGGAACCACCGCTCGACCTCGGTATGGAGCAGGACGACCCACATGAGCCGAGCATAAGAAAAATTTATACCGAGCCGCCAAGGGACGCAACATCGAGGCAACAGCGATCTTCTCGGTCGCGACGCCGACGGCACTCTGCGACGCCTGCCGCATGCGTCGGGGGTGGAAGTCCCTCCCCCGACGCATGCGCTGGGACCGGTCAGGCCGTCAGAGCAGGGATGCGGCGGCCAGCGCTGCGAACAGCAGCGTCAGGTACGTGATCGACATGTGGAACAGGCGCATCGGCTTCACGTCCTCGCCCCGGCGGGCGCGGCCGGACATCCGGTGCGCCTCGGCGATGAACCAGACGCCGAGGATCACCGCCGGCACCGTGTAGACCAGGCCGATGTCGGCCACCGGGCCGACGGCCAGCGAGACCGCGACCATCAGGTAGGAGTAGGTCACGATGCGGCGGGTGACGACCTCGGCGGTCGCCACCACGGGCAGCATGGGCACTCCGGCCGCGGCGTAGTCGTCCTTGAAGCGGATGGCCAGCGCCCAGAAGTGCGGCGGCGTCCAGAAGAAGACGACCGCGAAGAGCAGCACCGCGGACCAGCCGACGGTCCCGGTGACCGCGGACCAGCCGATGAGCACGGGGAAGCAGCCGGCGGCTCCGCCGATGACGATGTTCGACGGCGACCGCCGCTTGAGGCCCAGTGTGTAGACGAAGACGTAGAACGCGATCGCGCCGACGGACAGCGCGGCCGAGATCCAGTTGACCAGGAGCCCGAACATCAGCGTCGAGACGATGCCCAGCACGATGCCGAAACGCAGCGCCTGGGCCGGTGTGACGACCTCCTGGACGAGCGGCCGGCGGCGGGTGCGACCCATGAGCTGGTCGATGTCACGGTCGACATAGCAGTTGATGGTGTTGGCGCTGCCCGCGGACAGGGTGCCCGCGACCAGTGTCACCACGATCAGCCACCAGGACGGCATGCCGCGTTCGGCGAGGAGCATGACCGGGACCGTGGAGACCAGGAGCAGCTCCACGACCCGCAGTTTCATCAGGGCTATGTACGAGCGGGCCCGGCCGGCCACTCGTGCCCATCGGCCACGGGAACCGGCCAGGACAACGTCGGTGGGCTCCGCCGGTACGGCCGGTGCCGCGCCGGCTGGCAGCCCGGCGATGGCAGGCAGCCCGGCAGCGGTGGGCAGCCCGGCGATGGCAGGCAATCCGGCCACGGCGGGAGCCGGGACGGCGGCGGAGGTCACAGCGGCGCCTGACGGCTGGACCGCGCCCGGCGCGGGGACGCGCGGGGCGGATCCCGCCGTGGCCGGACGGCCACCGCTCGACGTCACCGGACGGCGGCGAAAGCCCTGCCGGTGGCGAACAACGGCCTCGGGAGACAGAACGACCTCGCGATCGGCGCGGTCATCCAGCGAACCGCGCGGGACGGCGCCCGAGAAAGGGCGTGGGTGGTGTTCTACGACGTGTCGGAGTCTAGCCGTCGGGAGGGGGCGAGTGCGCGTGGGCTGCGTCCCGACGGTGGTCCTGTCGAAGCCGCTCCCCCGCATGTGGGTGACGCCCGCCGGGGGCCCCGGGCTGGCTGTGCGTCCAGCGTGTGGATTCGGCCACGGGAGGCGGGCCCGCCGGGTGACGTGCCACCCGGCCCGGGCAGGCCGGACGTCCAGTGTTCTTCGGCACGTTTCCCGTGGGACACCTGGACCCAGACTCTGGGGTGAGGATCACGCGGCAGGGTAGGGCCGAGGACAGGGACATCTGGCACGGTCGCCGTAAGCAGTAAGGAAGGCGGCGCGAAGGCAGTGGCGCGACCGGCCGGGCGCCCCACGTCGGTGGCGCGTGGACACGCCGGGGCGACCCGGGCGGTGCGCGGGCGCGCGTCACAGCGGCGGGGAACCGTGCCTCCAGATGCGATCATTGGTAGCACCGGACAATGCAGACCACCGCGGCGCGACGACACGGCCGCGCAGAGGAGGACGTCCGATGAGCAAGCCACTGTCCGACCTGTCGGCTGCCGGTGTGGCGGTCTGGCTGGACGACATCAGCCGCGAGCGGCTCCGAACCGGCAATCTGGCCGACCTCGTCGGCGGCAGCGGCGTCGTCGGGGTGACCAGCAACCCGACGATCTTCCAGAAGGCCATCGGGGGCGGCGAGACCTACCAGGAGCAGCTCCGCGATCTCGCGGTGCGCGGGGTGGACGTCGGCGAGGCGGTCCGTGCGATCACCGCGGCGGACATCCGCGAGGCCTGCGACGTTCTGCGCCCCGTGTACGACGCGAGCGGCGGCGTCGACGGGCGGGTGTCCCTGGAGGTCGACCCGCGGCTCGCACACGAGACCGAGCGCACCGTCGCCGAGGCGCGCGCGCTGTGGTGGCTGGTCGACCGGCCCAACCTGTTCATCAAGATCCCGGCGACCCGGGCCGGCCTGTCCGCGATCACGGCGACCCTGACCGAGGGCATCAGTGTGAACGTCACGCTGATCTTCGCGCTGGACCGGTACGAGGCGGTCATGGACGCGTACATGACCGGCCTGGAGCAGGCGCTCGACGCCGGTCGTGACATCTCCGACGTGGCCTCTGTGGCGTCCTTCTTCGTCAGCCGGGTCGACGGCGAGGTCGACCGGCGGCTGGAGAAGATCGGCACGCCGAAGGCGGCGGAGCTGCGATCCAAGGCCGCGATCGCCAACGCGCGGCTTGCCTACGAGCTGCACCAGAAGGTGTTCGGCACCCCGCGCTGGGAGCGGCTCGCCGCGGCGGGCGCGAAGCCGCAGCGCCCGCTGTGGGCGTCGACGTCCACGAAGGACCCGTCGCTGCCGGACACGCTGTACGTGACGGAGCTGATCGCCCCGGGCACCGTCAACACGATGCCGGAGGCGACCCTCGAGGCCTTCGCGGACCACGGCGTCGTCCCCGGCGACACGATCACCCCCAACCTCGGGGCGGCCCACGCCATCTTCGACCAGCTCAGCGAGCTGGGGGTGGACATGGCCGACGTCGTCGAGGTCCTCGAGGTCGACGGTGTCCGCAAGTTCGAGGACTCCTGGAACCAGCTTCTCGGCACGATCCGCGACCAGCTCGGCGCCGTCGCGCCCTAGGCTCGGCGGACCTGAGCGCCCGCAGCGGCGGCCAGCCGGGCGGATCCGGCTGGCCGGCAGCAGTATCGGCAGGGCAGCAGTATCGGCAGGCCTGACTCGCGAGCACCACGAACTCTGAAGGGGGAACGGTGGCGTCCACCGCTAGTGGCAACCCACTGCGGGATCCACGGGATCGGAGGCTGCCACGGCTGCCGGACAACAGTGCTCTGGTGGTCTTCGGCGTAACCGGTGACCTGGCCCGCAAGAAGCTCATCCCGGCCGTGTACGACCTGGCCAACCGGGGGCTGCTGCCTCCGGGCTTCGTTCTGGTCGGGTTCGCCCGGCGGGAGTGGAGCGACGACGAGTTCGCCGCGTTCGCCCGGGAGGCGACCGAACGCGGTGCCCGGACCCCGTTCCGGGAGGACACCTGGGAGCGGCTGGCGGGCTCGCTGCGCTTCCGGTCCGGGTCGTTCTCCGACGATGCGGCCTTCGACGGCCTGGCCAGCCTGCTCGCCGAGCTCGAGCAGAGCCACGGCGTCCGCGGCAACGCGGCCTTCTACCTGTCGATCCCGCCGACGGCCTTCCCCGTCGTCCTCAAGCAGATGCAGCGGACGGGTCTGGCCTCCAACGATGCCGCGGGCGGCTGGCGGCGGGTCGTCATCGAGAAGCCGTTCGGCCACGACCTGGACTCGGCGCGCGAGCTCAACGCCCTCGTGGACGACGTGTTCACGCCGGGTGACGTGTTCCGCATCGACCACTATCTGGGCAAGGAGACCGTCCAGAACCTCTTCGCGCTGCGCTTCGCGAACACGCTGTTCGAACCGATCTGGAACTCGCACTTCGTCGACTCGGTGCAGATCACGATGGCCGAGGACGTCGGTATCGGCACCCGCGCCGGCTTCTACGACGAGACCGGCGCCGCGCGGGACGTCCTGCAGAACCACCTTCTGCAGCTGCTGGCGCTCACCGCGATGGAGGAGCCGGTCAGCTTCAGCGCCGAGACGATCCGCACCGAGAAGCTGAAGGTGCTGCGCGCGGTGTCGGTCCCCGACGACTTCGGGACCTTCGCCGTGCGCGGGCAGTACTCTCAGGGCTGGCTCGCCGGCGAGCGGGTCCGCGGGTATCTCGAGGAGGCGGACATCCCCGCCAGCTCGACCACCGAGACCTTCGTCGCGGTGAAGCTCGGTGTCGAGACCCGCCGGTGGGCCGGCGTGCCGTTCTACCTGCGGACGGGCAAGCGCCTGCCGCGGCGGGTCACCGAGATCGCGATCACCTTCACCAAGGCGCCGCACCTGCCGTTCGACGTCACCGACACCACTGAGCTGGGCAACAACCAGCTGGTGATCCGGGTCCAGCCCGACGAGGGTGTCACGCTCCGGTTCGGCTCCAAGGTTCCCGGGTCGGCCATGGAGGTCCGGGACGTCGCCATGGACTTCCTGTTCGGCGAGGCGTTCACCGAGGCGCTGCCCGAGGCCTACGAACGTCTCATCCTGGACGTCCTGCTCGGCGACGCGACGCTGTTCCCGAACAATGCCGAGGTCGAGGAGTCGTGGCGGATCATCGATCCGCTGGAGGACTTCTGGCGGAAGACCACGCCGCACACCTACCGGGCGGGCACCTGGGGGCCGGCGGCCGCCGACGACATGCTCGGCCGCGACGGCCGCCGGTGGCGCCGGCCATGACCCACCACCGCCACTCCGAGGGGAGCCAGGCATGACCACGCTGTGGGACACCACCGGATCGGCGGTGGTCAAAGCACTCGCGGCCGAGCGGCGGGCCGCCGGCGCACTGGCGTTCGGGCTCGCGCTGACGCTCGTGGTGGTCGTGGACGAGCAGCACGTCAGCCAGGCCGAGAGCGCCGCGACGGCGGCCGCCGCCGCGCATCCCTGCCGGCTGCTGATCGTCGTCCGCCGCCAGATCGACTCGCCGCACCCGCGACTGGACGCCGAGGTGTCGATCGGCGGCCGGCTGGGGCCCGGCGAGGCCGTCGTGATGCGGATGTCCGGGCGGCTCGCGCTGCACGCGGAGTCGGTGGTCCTGCCGCTGCTGGCTCCGGACGCACCGGTGGTCACCTGGTGGTACGACGCCCCGCCGGAGAAGATCGCCTACGATCCGCTCGGGGTCTTCGCCGACCGCCGGGTCACCGGCACGTACGCGGCCACCGACCCGGTCGCCGCGCTGCGGCAGCGGGCCGAGGACTTCGTCCCCGGCGACACCGACCTGGCCTGGACCCGCATCTCCGGCTGGCGCACCCTGCTGGCGGCGGCCTTCGACCAGGTCCAGGCCTCCGAGACCGCCGGCCCGGCGACGGTCGTCAGCGAGCCCGGCAATCCCAGCGCCTGCCTGTTCGCCGGTTGGCTGCAGGCGAGGCTGCAGGTCCCGGTGACGATCACCGACGCGCCCGGGCGCAAGGGCATCCAGGGTGTGCGGCTCGCCGTCGGCGACGGCGAGCTCGAGCTGGCCCGGACGGACAGCCGGTCGGCGGGCATCACCCGCACGGGCTTCCCCACCCGGGTCCTGCCACTGCCGGAACGCGGGCTCGGAGACCTGCTCGCCGAGGAGCTGCGCCGGCTCGACGACGATGTCGTGTACGCGGAGGCGCTCTCGGCCTGGAGCCAGATCCCCGACCTGAGCCGCCGACCGCTGCACCGCGAGCACATCTGGCGCGACCCCGCGCTGGAGCACACCGCGGCCACGTCTCCCGCCGGGGCGAGCGGGCGGCCCGGAGCCGCCCAGCGTTCCGGAGCCGCGGAACGCTCCGGAAAGGCGGGCAACGCCGGGGCGGCAGGCAAGGGGAAACCCACGGAGCCCGCCGAGGTGGCCGAGCACGCCGGGGCCACGCCGACAGCACCGCCCGCGGCGTCGTGACCGCGCGGGAGCCCGGGTCGGCGCCCGCGCCGCCACCGGCAACGGTCGTCGTGCACGCGGATGCCGGCGTGCTCGCACGCGCGGCGGCCGCCCGGCTGCTCACCGCCCTCGTGGACGCCCAGTCCGAGCGGGGCGAGGCCAGCCTCGTGCTCACCGGAGGCGGGATCGGCGTGGCGCTGCTGCGGGCGGTGCGTGACAACCCCGCACTCGATGCGGTCGACTGGTCCAGGGTGGACGTGTGGTGGGGCGACGAGCGCTTCGTCCCGGCGGACTCCCCCGACCGCAACGACCGGCAGGCCTGGGACGCGCTGCTGGAGCACATCCCGCTGGACCTGTCGCGGGTGTTCCCGGTCGCGGCCTTCACCCCGGCCCGGGCCGGGGGTGACGTCGAGTCCACGCCCGCCGCCGCGGGAGAGGGGCCCGGGTCCGGCCGCGCGGGCCTGGCCGCGATCCGGCCGATCGGGACGGCGGAGCCGGAGACCGCCGCCACGCAGTACGCCGTCGCACTCGCGGCGCGGGCAGCCCCCGGCTCGCTGGTCCCCGCCTTCGACGTGCTGCTCCTCGGGCTCGGGCCGGAGACCCACACCGCGTCGATCTTCCCCGGGTCGCCGGCCGCCGTGGCAACCGAACCGACGGCGGCCGTCCACGACTGCCCCAAGCCACCGCCCACGCGGGTGACGATGACGTTCCCGACCCTGCGCTCCGCCCGCCAGGTGTGGATGGTGGCGGCGGGTGAGGAGAAGGCGGAGGCCGTCGCGGCGGCACTCGCCCCAGGTGCGGACCCGGTGACCTGGCCAGCGGCAGGGGCGGTGGGGCGTGAGCGCACCCTGTGGCTCATCGACCAGGCCGCGGCGTCCAGGCTCGAGTCGACCCGAGGCGGATCCGCGGGCTGAAAGCTCCGGCGGAGCTGCCTCCGAAGGCTGATCCGGCTCGACTGGCTCGGCTTGCTCGACCGGCTCGACTGGCTCGACCGGCTCGACTGGCTCGGCCCGGAGCCGGAGTCCGGCCGCCGGAGCTGGCGGCCGGGTCCGGGCTCCGGGCTGATCGGGCCAGGATCGCTGATCAGGCCAGAATCTTCGTCTTCTCCCGTTCGAACTCGTTGGCGCTGATGACCCCGTGGTCACGGAGGTCTGCCAGTCGGGCCAGCTCGTCCGCGGGGCTGGGCCGGCCAGCGGCCTGGCGGACCTGGGCGCGCCAGAGATCCGCGGCGGCGGCGGCCTGGTGGGCCTGTCGCTCGTGCATGGAACTACCGCGGATGATCAGGTACGCCAGCACACCGACCAGCGGCAGGATGACGATGAGGGCCGTCCAGCCCGCCTTGCCCCAGCCGGAGAGGTCGTGGCTGCGAAAGACGTCCGCAACCACGGTGAACAGCAGGAACAGCCATAGAACGAAGCAGAAGAACCACAGCATGTAGAGGAACACGCTGAGCAGCGGGTAGTCGGAATCCACCTTGCCTCCTCTCACCGTCACCTACCGGTGAGCCTGACTCATACCCGTATCCGGGCACCCTGCGCTTCGACCCCATCACCTTCCGCGGGTGAGTGCGCATGCGGGCACGAATACGGTGCGGTCATTCCCTCGTGAGCACGCCGTTACCCACCGAGTTGATCCCGGTTGCGGGATAGGTGTAGGCGAGCCGGCCGTCGGGACGCAGCGCGAGCACCAGCCGGGCCGCGCCCCTGCAGAGGAAGCCCTCCTGGACCAGCCGTTCCTGCACCGTGATGCTGTCCGGGCCGACCTCCAACAGGCGCAGCTCCGTACCACAGCCCTCTGTCGGATAGTCACCCCGACCGACGATCTCGTTGATCCCACCGCCGCTGAGCACAAGCTCCACGGGGAACTCGACCGGCCCCTGGGTCACAGAACCGCCCCACGAACCGGTAATGCCGGCGGGCAGCAGGTCCCGAGGACCGGACGACGGAGCACCCGACGACGGACCACCACCGGATGACGGGCCGCCACCGGGCGTCGGGTCACCCTCGGGCCCCGGTTCACCGCCCCGCGCCATCCACAGCAGGCCGGTGGTGACCAGGACCAGCACCAGACCGGTGAGGGCGCCGACGGTCAGCGGCCGGGGCGGACGCGGGAGGGGATCGGGCCACGGCCATGGCCGTCCCGGCGGTGATCGGTCGGCACGGTCGACGGGCCGCCCCTGATCCTCTGCCGGCGCCGGCCCCAGCGACGCCACCGGATCCACCGGGCCGCCCGGATCTGCGGACGGCGCCGAACGTTCCGGCGACGCGGAGCCTCTCGTGGCGAGCCGACGACCGGCGAGAGCGGTCCCGCCGGTCCCGCCGGTCCCGCCGCTTCCGCTTCCGGTTCCGGCCTCGGCTCCGGTGAGGCGCAGGGCCCGGTCGAGCAGCGCCTTCGCGGCCTCCGCGCCCAGCCGGGTCTCGGGGTCCTTGATCAGGAGCCCGCCGATCACCGGCCACAGCACGTCCGCCCGCACCAGCGGCGGCGGATCCGCGTGCAGCACCGCGCCGAGAGTCAGTGGCACGGTGTCCCGGGCGAACGGCGGGTTCCCGTCGACGGCGAAGTACAGCGTCGCCCCGAGCGAGAAGAGGTCCGCGGCCAGCGAGGCGGGCCGCTGGGTGATGCGTTCCGGCGCCAGGTAGGCGGGTGTGCCGGCGCTGCCGTCGCTGCCCGGCGCCGTCGTGTCCGCCACGTGGGTCGCGATGCCGAAGTCGGTGAGCAGAACCCGCCCGTCGACGGCCAGCAGGATGTTCGACGGCTTGACGTCCCGGTGGAGCAGCCCGATCCGCTGACCGGCCATGAGGGCATCGAGCACGGCGAGCCCCACCTCCGCCGCCCGGACGACCGGGAGCGGCCCGGTCTCGCGCACGGCGGTGTCCAACGAGGTGGCGGCGACCAGCTCCATGACGATCCAGGGCAGGCCGCCGTCCTCGACGACATCGGTCACCGAGACGACGTGCGGGTTGGCGCGGAGCTGGGCGGCGCTGCGCGCCTCCCGCACCGCGGCGGCGACCCGCGCCCGATCCGCACCGGTCAGGCTCGCGCCGGCGAGCCCGGCCGCGGCCGGACGGCCGCCGAGCCAGATCGCCTTGACCGCCACCTCGACCCGCAGCAGCAGGTCAACGGCCCGCCACACGACACCCATCGAACCGGCGCCGATGCATTCCACCAGCCGGTACCGGCCGGCCACCACATGGCCGGCCTCGATGGTCCGCACAGCGGGCAGCCGAACGCGGGGTGGTCAGGTCACCGGCGCGCCCCGCAGCTTCGCCAGAGCCTCGGCGAGGATCGCCTCGCCGTCCTTCTCGTTACGCCGCTCCCGCACATAGGCGAGATGCGTCTTGTACGGCTCGGTCTTCGGCGGAGCGGGGGTGTTGTCACGGTCCCGCCCGGCCGGAAAGCCGCAACTCGGGCAGTCCCACGTGTCCGGTATGGACGCGTCGGCTGCGAAGGCCGGCTTCGTCTCGTGCTCGTTGGCGCACCAGAAGGAGATGCGCTGCCGGGGGGCGGTGTCGCCCCGCTCGGCCTCGCCCATCGGTCCCGCCCCGACCCGGCTCCCCCGGATGGCGTTGCCACCTGCCACGGCCCGCGTGCTCCTTTGTCTCGTCCCATGGGTGGTAGCTCGGCGGTCGGCCCCCCGCGGCCGGACCACCCACGTCCGAACCGCCACCGTTGACGTGCCGGTGCCGCTCACGGCCGTGCCCAGCATGTCTGTCCGGAGTGTAGGCCGGCAGCCCCACCACGGGTTGCACCGACCACCCCCACCGGGGCTTCCCTACGCGAATGAGGGCCCGTAATGGCCCTCTCACAGGTGTGGGCATCCTCGCCCGGCCGCCACCACCCGCCGGGCGCACCCCGCGGGTAGTGCGGATCCGGTCAGGACGACAGCGAAACCGCGGTGGGGTCGGCGGTTCCGAGTGAGGGGATGATCGTGAACGCCTGCACCGCCGCGCTGTGCAGGCGGGCGGGGTAGCTGACCGCGAGCGGCAGGACGGCGGCGTCGGCGAGGACGGTCCGTTCCAGCGCCGCCCAGGCCTCGCCGGCCGCGGTCGCCGGGCTGGCCTCGGACGCCGCCTCGAAGCGGGCCTGGAGGTCCGGGCGCCGGTAGCCGCCGTCGGCGGGCCGCGGCCCCATCCACGTCCCGTCGAGCAGGGGCTGGTAGACGGTGCGTGCGGCGTCCCCGAACCAGCCGGGGGCGATCCTGGTCAGCGCCAGGTCCCAGAACTGTTGCTGCGGGTCGCCCACCACCTGCCGGTACTGCTCCCTGCTGCGCACGCGGACGTCCAGCCGGATGTCGGCGCGGGCGAACGCGACGCGCAGCGCCTCGGCCACCTGGGCGTCGGCGGCGCTGTCCGTGGTGAGCAGCGACAGCGCCGTCACCCGCCCACCGGGGTTGTTCGCCAGGCCTTCGGCGCACCGCTGCGGGTCGCCGGTGCCCTCCGCGGCCGGGTAGGGGTCGTACTCCTGGTAGCCGGTCATCGGCTCCTGCAGCAGCTGAGCCGTCGGGGCGGCGAGCGGCGGGCCGCCGAGCGCCCCGGTGACCGCCACCCGGTCGACGCAGTACGCCAGCGCCGTGCGGACCTGCTGCTCGCGCAGCGCCGCCGCGGACGGTCCGTTGAGCCCGACGACGAGCATGACCACCGTGCCGGTCGGGCCGGTCACGAGGCGGTCGTCCGCGTCGCCGGTGAGCGTGTCCAGCTGGTCGCGGGGGACCTCTCCGTCCAGGGCCATGTCGCCCTCGCCGGCCTCGATCCGCTCGGCGATCGTCTCGGCGTCGAGGCCGTCCGTCACCGTGATGTGGTCCGGAAGCGCCCGCCTGATGCCGTCCGAGGAACCGCTCCAGGACGGGTTGCGGGACAGCCGGTAGTCACCGTCCGGCTCGGACACGAACCGGTAGGGGCCGGCGGAGATCAGGTTGTCCAGGTACTCCGGGGAGTCCGGAGGGTACGCCAGGGCCTCCAACGGCACCGGGGAGCTGGCCGGCAGCGCGAGGACGTCGACGAAGTCGTTGACCGGGCGGACCAGGTGGAACTCGATCGTGTCGTCCCCGACGACCTCGATGCCGGAGATCGAGCCGCTCTCGATCAGGGCCGACACGTCCGCGACCGGCGACACGGCGAGCTGCGCGCAGTACTCGGCGAACCCGCGGATGGTCGCGGCGTAGTACCCGCGCAGCGGCGACGGCACCGGCGGTGCGCACATACGCTTGAAGCCGCGGGCGACATCGGTCGCGGTGATCCGGCGCTGACTCGGGGTGTTCCAGCGGGCCGCCGAGCGCAGCCGCACGGTGTAGACGGTGCCGCCCATCGTGACCACCGGCTCGCCGACGGCCAGGTCCGGCCGCGGGATCGTCGCCCGCGTCACGTCCGTGTCGGTGGGGTAGCTGTAGAGCTGCCGGGTGACCAGACGGGCGAAGGCCTGCTCCCCCGGTTCGTCGGCCCAGCCCGGGTCGCCGCTGGGCATCTGCCCGGTGAGCAGGCGCAGGGTGCCCCCGGGCTTGCCGTCAGGCGGTGCGGTGGTCGGCGCGGTGGACGGGGTCGCCGCCATCGGCCCGGGTGCCGGATCGGAGTCCGGACTGCACCCCGCCGCCGCGAGCAGGATGGCGGCGAGGGCGCAGATCATCCGGGAGACACGCGGACGCCGCCCGGAAGCGGTGGCTTTCAATTCTTCAGAAGCAGACCGAGACCGATGATGCAGGTGATCCACAGGAGGGCCACCGCGACAGTGAGGCGGTCGAGGTTCTTCTCGACGACCGAGGACCCGCCCAGGGAGGAGGAGACCCCGCCGCCGAACAGGGTCGACAGGCCGCCGCCCTTGGCCCGGTGCAACAGCACCAGCAACACGAGCAGCACGCTCGTGGCGATCAGTGCGATCGACAGACCGACCGTCATCCAGACCAGCTCCCGCCGTCGTGTAGGCCTGAAACGCCGTACCCGATCAGGCCCGACGATCGTGTCAACGTACATGACACCGCCCCGGTGCCCGAGCAGGAGCTTCCCAGGCTCACGGCGCAGCGCGGACGATCCCGACGAACTCCTCCGCGACGAGGCTCGCACCGCCGACGAGGCCACCATCGACGTCGGGCCGGGTGAACAGCTCCGCGGCGTTCGCGGCCTTGACCGAGCCCCCGTAGAGCACGCGGATCCCGGCCGCGACCGGCTCGCCGAACAGCTTCGCGAGCTGGCCACGGATCGCGGCGCACATGTCCTGGGCGTCCTGGGCGGAGGCGGTCTTCCCGGTGCCGATGGCCCAGACCGGCTCGTAGGCGACGACGAGCGTCGCGGCCTGCTCCGCCGTGACTCCGGCGAGCGAGCCCTCCAGCTGCTCGAGTACGTGCTCGATGTGAGTGCCGGCGGTCCGGATCGCCTCGTGCTCGCCCACGCAGACGATGGGCGTGATGCCGTGGGTGTAGGCCGCGCGGGCCTTCGAGGCGACCAGCGCGTCGTCCTCGTGGTGGTAGGTGCGCCGCTCGGAGTGCCCGACCACCGCGTACGAGCAGCCGAGCCGGGCCAGCATGGGCCCGCTGATGTCACCCGTGTACGCCCCGGAGCCATGCGGCGAGAGGTCCTGGCCGCCGTAGCCGACGGCGAGCCTGTCCCCGTCGATCAGGGTCTGGACGCTGCGCAGATCGGTGAACGGCGGCAGGAAGACGACCTCGGCCCTCTCCAGCTCGGCCGGCTTCAGGTCGAAGGCGACCTTCTGCACCAGCGCGATGGCCTCGAGGTGGTTGAGGTTCATCTTCCAGTTGCCGGCGACCAGTGTCCGCCGGCCGGACCCGCCCGATGTACGGGCGGGTGCCCCCTTCGCCACGTTCCCGTATCCCTTCGTCCGGTGCCTGATGGTGTTCTGGATGTTTGTCTCTGGCGTCGTTCAGGCGTCGAGTGCGGCGAGCCCGGGCAGGGTCTTGCCCTCCAGGAACTCGAGGCTGGCCCCGCCGCCGGTGGAGATGTGGGTGAAGCTCGCCTCGGGAATGCCCAGGGTGCGCACGGCGGCCGCGGAGTCCCCGCCGCCCACGACCGAGAAACCCGAGCCGGCGGCGACGGCCTCGGCGACACCGCGGGTGCCGGCGGCGAACGCCGGGAACTCGAACACGCCCATCGGGCCGTTCCAGAAGATCGTCGCGGCACCGCCGGCCACGCCCGCGAACGCCGCGGTCGCCTCCGGGCCGATGTCCAGGCCGAGCCAGCCGTCCGGGATCGCGTCGGCGGCGACCACCCGGTGCGCGGCGTCGGCGGCGAACCTGTCGGCGACCACCACATCGGTGGGCAGCACGAGCCGGTCGCCGGCCTCCGCCAGCAGGCTCTTACAGGTGTCGATCATCTCGCTCTCCAGGAGCGAGGCGCCGACCGGGTGGCCCAGCGCGGCCAGGAAGGTGAAGCACATGCCGCCACCGACCAGGAGCGAGTCGACCCTGGGCAGCAGCGCGCGAATAACTCCCAGCTTGTCCGACACCTTCGACCCACCGAGCACCACCGCGTACGGTCGGGCCGGCTCGGAGGTGAGCGCGCGCAGCACCTCCAGCTCCGCCAGCACCAGCTGCCCGACGGCGTGCGGCAGGCGCTTGGGCACCTCGGCCACGCTCGCGTGCGCACGGTGCACGGCACCGAACGCGTCACCGACGTAGAACTCGGCCAGCGCCGAGAGCTCGTCGGCGAAGGCGGCGCGGTCGGCGGCGTCCTTGCTGGTCTCCCCCGGGTGGAAACGGAGGTTCTCCAGCAGGGCCACCTGGCCCTCCCCGAGCCCGCCGACGACGTGGCGGGCCCGGTCGCCGGCGATGTCGCCGCTGCCGTCACCGGCGAAGGCGACCGGGACGCCGAGCAGCTCGGACAGCCGCTCGGCGACCGGAGCCAGCGAGTACTTCGCCTCCGGAGCTCCCTTCGGGCGCCCCAGGTGCGAGCAGACGACCACCTTCGCGTTCCGCTCGAGAAGCGCCTGGATGGTCGGCAGGCTGGCCCGTACCCGCCCGTCGTCGGTGATGCGCGGCGCGGACCCGGAATGGTCCAACGGCACGTTGAGGTCACTGCGGACGAGTACGCGGTGGCCGGTGACCTGCAGGTCGTCGATCGTCCTCACGCTGGGCTGCTCCGAGGTCGGCGAAGGTCAGGTGGACGGGGCGTCTCGCGGGGCCGGACCAGGCTCAGAGCCGGCCCGCCACCAGGCCGGTCAGGTCGACCAGGCGGTTGGAGTAGCCCCACTCGTTGTCGTACCAGCCGACGACCTTGACCTGGGAGCCGAAGGACATGGTCAGCTGTGAGTCGAAGGTGCAGGACGCCGGGGTGCCCACGATGTCGGAGGAGACAATCGGGTCTTCCGTGTAGACGAGGTAGCCCTTCAGGGGGCCTTCCGCCGCGGCCTTGTAGGCGGCGTTGATCTCGTCCTTCGACGCCTCACGGGCGAGGTTCACGACGAGGTCGGTGACAGAACCGTCCAGGACCGGAACGCGCATCGCAAGACCGTCCAGCTTGCCCTTCAGGTGGGGCAGAACAAGAGCGGTCGCCTTCGCCGCGCCGGTGGTCGTCGGAATGATGTTCTGCGCGGCGGCCCGGGCCCGGCGCAGGTCGGAATGCGGGAAGTCCAGGATGACCTGGTCATTGGTGTAGGCGTGGATCGTCGTCATCAGACCGCGCTCGATACCGAACGCCTCGTCGAGAACCTTGGCCAATGGCGCGACACAGTTCGTCGTGCAGGAGGCGTTCGAGAGGATGTGGTGCTTCGCCGGGTCGTAGACGTCGTCGTTCACGCCCATGACGACCGTCAGGTCCTCACCCTTGGCCGGCGCCGAGATGATCACCTTCTTCGCGCCCGCGGTCAGGTGCTTGCCGGCGGTCTCCGCCGTGGTGAAGCGACCGGTCGACTCGATGACGACGTCGACGCCCAGGTCAGACCAGGGCAGTGCCGCCGGGTCACGCTCGGCCAGCACCTTGATCGTGGTGTCGCCGACCCGGATCCCGTCCTCTGCGACCGAGACCGGGGCGGCCAGCGTGCCCAGGGTCGTGTCGTACTTCAGCAGGTGCGCGAGGGTCTTGTTGTCCGTCAGGTCGTTGACGGCGACGATCTCCAGATCGCTGCGGCGACTCGCCGCAAGCGCCCGCCAGAAGTTACGGCCGATTCGCCCGAAGCCGTTGACACCCACCCGCGTAGCCACGTCCAGGACTCCCTATGCTCGTGTGCCGTCGTGTGTCAGGAGCCTAGCGAGTCGGGACATCATCGGCGGGAATCCGAACCGATTCATGTCGGTCTCCTCACATCGGGGGACCCGGCACCGTCAGCAATTGGTTGAATGCATCGCCTTTCGACAAACACCCTATCCTACGGACCTGCCCCGGCACGGTGCGTGGCCGTGCTCCCGCGGCACGCCCACGGGGCACCTGATTCCGTGCTCAGGCGTTCTCAAAGAGCTCCGGCGAGACACTGGCCTCGGTGTTCGGGATGCCGAGCGCGTTGGCACGTTTGTCCGCCAGCGCGAGCAGGCGCCGGATTCGACCGGCGACGGCGTCCTTGGTGAGCGGCGGATCGGCCAGCGCGCCGAGCTCCTCCAGCGACGCCTGGGCGTGCTCGAGTCGCAGCCGGCCCGCGGCGAGCAGGTGCTCGGGGGCGTCGTCGCCGAGGATGCGCATCGCCGCCTGCACCCGCGCCCCGGCAGCGACCGCCGCGCGGGCCGAACGGCGCAGGTTCGCGTCGTCGAAGTTCGCGAGCCGGTTCGCCGTGGCCCGGACCTCGCGGCGCATCCGCCGCTCCTCCCAGGCCATCAGGCTGTCGTGCGCCCCGATCCGGGTGAGCAGCGCGCCGATCGCGTCGCCGTCGCGGACCACCACCCGGTCGACCCCACGGACATCCCGGCTCTTGGCCTGGACCCCCATCCGCCGCGCGGCACCGACGAGCGCGAGCGCCGCCTCCGGCCCGGGCGAGGTCACCTCCATCGAGCACGACCGGCCCGGCTCGGTGAGCGAACCGTGCGCGAGGAACGCGCCGCGCCACGCCGCCGCCGCATCGCAGGCCGACCCCGTGACCACCTGCGGGGGGAGGCCCCGCACCGGGCGGCCGCGCTGGTCGAGCAGGCCCGTCGACCGGGCCAGCTGCTCGCCGTCACGCTCCACCCGCACGATGTACCGCACCGATCGGCGCAGCCCGCCGGCGGCCAGCACGGCGACCGACGAGGGAAATCCGAAGACCTCGGCGATCTCACGCCGCAGCCGGCGCGCGGTGGCGCCGGTGTCGAGCTCGGCCTCCACCACGATCCGCCCGCCGACGATGTGCAGGCCCCCCGCGAACCGCAGAAGCGCCGCCATCTCAGCCCGCCGGCAGCAGGGCTTGGCCACTCGCAGCCTGCTCAGTTCGTCCTTGACGGTGGCCGTCATCGCCGCCACACAGATCACTCCTTGCCTTCACCGGAAGGGATCCGGTGGCCGGGGCCACCGGTGGATGTGCAACCGACGCCCGAGGGGTCGGCACAGCCCGCGCCTGGCTGCCGGTCCGACCAGGTCCGTCCGTCGACCGGACGGGGCGGTGTCGGTACCGCCGGCCGCGGGTCATCGGCCGCGAACACCGCCCGGAAGGCCGCGGCGAGCAGCGCGGGATCGTGCAGGGCCGGATCGCTGACGTCCCGCACGGGTGCAAGGTGCAGGCGGGCGCCGAGGTCCATCGCCGCGCGGGCGAGCGGGCCGGGATCGCCGACCGCCGCGGGATCCGCGATCACGACGTCCAGCCGCAGCCCGGGAACATGGGTGGCCAGCGCGTGCAGGTGCGCCTCGGGCGTGTACCCGGCCGTCTCACCGGGCTGGGCGACGAGGTTGAGCACCATCACGCGGCGGGCCCGGGCACCGGTGATCGCCGCGTGCATGTCGGGCACCAGCAGGTGCGGCAGCACGCTCGTGTAGAGCGATCCGGGACCGAGGACGATCCAGTCCGCGGCCTGGGCTGCGGTCAGGGCGGCGCCGCACGCGGCCGGCGCGGCCGGCACCAGCCGCACACCGGCCACCCGGCCGGGTGTGGTGGCGACCGCGGCCTGCCCGCGGACCTCCACCGGTTCCGCCGCCCGGGCCGGGTCGAGGCCGGTGACGTCCGCGACGATGTCGATGCCGTCGCAGGACAGCGGCAGTACCCGACCCTGCGCCCCGAGCAGCGACGCGACGAGGTCGAGGGCTGCGACCGGCGACCCGGCGCGCTCGGCCAGCGCGGTCAGGACGAGGTTGCCGACCGCGTGCCCGGCGAGCGGCCCACTGCCGCCGAACCGGTGCTGGAACAGCCCGGCCCAGGTCCGCGACCAGTCGTCCGCGCCGGAGAGGGCGGCGAGGGCCATCCGCAGGTCGCCCATCGGCAGCGCACCGAGTTCGGTACGCAGCCGGCCGGACGATCCGCCGTCGTCCCCCACGGTGACCACCGCGGTCAGCCGGCGGCTGATCCGCCGCAGCGCCGACAGCGACGCTGCGAGACCGTGCCCGCCACCGAACGCGGTGATCGCGGGAGCGTCGCCGGTCACTCGCGGCCCAGATCCCGGTGCACCACACGGACGCCGACGCCGTCGGCGGCCAGCCGTGCCCCCAGCTGCTCCGCGACCGCGACGCTGCGATGCTTGCCGCCCGTACAGCCGACCGCCAGCGTCAGGTACCGCTTGCCCTCCCGCACATAGCCCTCACCGACCAGGCGCAGCAGGGTCGTGTACTGGTCGACGAACTCGGCCGCGCCCGGCTGGGCGAGCACATAGTCGCGCACCTGCGGGTCCCGGCCGGTGTAGGGCCGCAGCGATTCCACCCAGTGCGGGTTGGGCAGGAAGCGGCAGTCGGCGACGAAGTCCGCATCCAGCGGGAGCCCGTACTTGTAGCCGAACGAGACCACGGTCGCGTTCAGGCGGTTCGCCCGCGGCTGGCCGAACGCCACATCGATCTTCGCCCGCAGCTCGTGCACGTTGAGGTCGGTGGTGTCGAGCACGAGGTCGGCCTCGCCGCGCAGCTCCGCGAGCAGCGCCCGCTCGCGGTTGATCCCGTCCACCACCCGCTCATCACCCTGCAGCGGGTGCGGGCGCCGCACATGGTCGAACCGGCGCACCAGCGCGTCGTCGGACGCCTCGAGGAACAGCATTCGCGGATGCATACCGCGCGAGTCCAGTGCCTCGACGGCCGCCCGCAGATCGGAGAAGAAGGCCCGGCCACGGACGTCGACGACGACCGCGATCCGGCTCACCGCCCCAGCCGAGCGATGGCCGAGCTCCGCCATCGTCGACAACAGCGCCGGCGGCAGATTATCGACGACGAACCAGCCCAGGTCCTCCAGACACTTCGCGGCCGTGCTGCGGCCGGCACCGGAAAGCCCGGTGATGATTGCCAGATCAAGCGTCGCGGTGGTCAACCCGCCACCCCCCGGATCATGCCCGGCTCGCCGGGCCCGGTGCTCTCGCTCGCCGGGCCCACCCCCACCGGATCGGACATCGTCGCAATGATCTCGCCGGTCAGTGGGTCGACGGCCGGCGGGGGCGCCTCGGCCCCACCGGGAGCCGACCGGGCCAGCGCGGCCACGATCGCCTCCGCCGTACGCGGGCCGATCCCCGGCACCTCGGCGATCTCCGCCGCGCTCGCCGCGCGCACCTTCGCCACGGACCCGAACTGCCGCAGCAGCGCCTTGCGTCGAGTCTCCCCAAGACCGGGCACCCCGTCGAGCGCCGAGGCGACCATCGACGCCGACCGCTTCTGCCGGTGATAGGTGATCGCGAAGCGGTGCGCCTCATCCCGGACGCGCTGCAGCAGGTAGAGCGCCTCGCTCGTCCGGGGCAGGATCACGGGCTCGTCCTGGCCAGGCAGCCAGACCTCCTCCAGGCGCTTCGCCAGACCGCACAGCGCGACGCCCCCCGGCCCGGCATCGATCCCGAGCTCGTCGAGCGCCCGTGCGGCGGCGGCCACCTGCGGCGGCCCGCCGTCGACGACGACCAGGTTCGGCGGGTAGGCGAACTTCCGCGGCTGCCCGGTCTCGGGATCACGCCCGGGCACCACGGGGCCGGCTCCCGGTCCCCCGGCTCCCAGCCCCCCGGCTGCCGGGGCGTCGGTCTCGGTGCCCTCGTCGACGCCGGGGAAGCCGGCCAGCTCGCCGGTTCGGGCACGCTCGGCCAGGTAACGGGAGAACCTGCGGTGGACGGCCTCGTGCATGCTCGCCGTGTCGTCCTGACCGTCGACACCGCGGATCGCGAAGCGGCGGTACTCCGGCTTGCGCGCCAGCCCGTCCTCGAAGACGACCATGCTGGCCACGACGTTGGTGCCCTGGATGTTCGACACGTCGAAGCACTCGATGCGCAGCGGGGCGTCCGGCAGTTCCAGCGCCTCCTGCAGGTCGGCGAGCGCCCGACTGCGGGCCGTGAGGTCTCCGGCACGCTTCGTGCGGTGGAGCGTGAACGCCTGGCTGGCGTTGCGCTCGACAGTCTCCATCAGCGTGCGCTTGTCCCCCCGGCGGGGCACCCGCAGATCGACCCGCGCACCGCGGGCCCGGCTGAGCAGTTCCACGACGGCGTCGGCATCCGGCGGCAGCTCCGGCACGAGGATCTCGCGGGGGACCTCGCCCGTGTACCCGGGCTCGGCGGCCGGCCCGCGGCGGCCGGCGGACGCGGTGCGCGCCCCGGCAGGTGCCGCCGGCTGCCCCACACCGGCCACGGGCTGGTCGGCACCGGCCTCGGTCTGGTCCACCGGCGACGCCGGCAGGCCTGCGGCCGTCTCCGCCTGTACACCCTCGAGGTACTCCTGGGTCAGGAACTGCTCGACGAGATCCCCGGTGGTGACGTCCTCGAGCTTGTCCACGACCCAGCCGCGCTGGCCGCGGACCCGACCGCCCCGCACGTAGAAGATCTGGACCGCCGCCTCCAGCTCGTCCTGGGCGAAGGCGATCACATCCGCGTCGGTGCCGTCCGGCAGGACGACGGCCTGCTTCTCCACCGCACGGCGCAGCGCTCCGATGTCATCGCGCAGCCGGGCCGCCCGCTCGTACTCCTGGGCGTCGGCCGCCGCGCGCATCTCACGTTCCAGCCGGCGCAGGTAGCGGCCGGTCTGGCCGGACATGAAGTCGCAGAAGTCGTCGACGATCTCCCGGTGGGCCTGCGCGTCGACCCGGCCGACGCAGGGCGCCGAGCAGCGGTCGATGTAGCCGAGCAGGCACGGGCGGCCGACCTGGCCGGCCCGCCTGAAGACGCCGGTACTACAGGTGCGCGCAGGAAAGACGCGCAGCAGCAGATCAAGCGTCTCCCGGATGGCCCAGGCATGCGCGTAGGGGCCGAAGTAACGCACCCCACGCCGCTTCGGCCCGCGCATCACCTGCAGCCGCGGAAACTCCTCGTAGAGCGTCACGGCGAGACTCGGGTAGCTCTTGTCGTCGCGGTAGCGGACGTTGAACCGCGGGTCGAACTCCTTGATCCAGGTGTACTCGAGCTGAAGCGCCTCGACCTCGGTGGAGACCACCGTCCATTCCACCGAGCTGGCCGTGGTGACCATGTGCTGTGTCCGGGGGTGCAGGGTGTGCACATCGGCGAAGTAGTTGGCCAACCGGGACCGCAGGCTCTTGGCCTTGCCCACGTAGATGACACGGCCATGCTCGTCGCGGAAGCGGTAGACACCCGGGGTCTCGGGGATCGAGCCCGGCGGGGGCCGGTAGGTCGCCGGATCAGCCATGAACCGAGCCTACGGCGGCCATCCTCCGACCTGAACGGTGCCTGCACGTATCCATTCCATCACGCTCAGCTTCCACGACGTCGAGCACCCCCGAAACTGACCGTGTCGGACCCCCTCGGATCCCCCGGAAGCAGCCAGGCGATCCCGCAAGCAGGACGGCCCGGCCTCCGAAGTACCTCCGAGGGTTGCCAGCGAGCTTTCCGTCCCCCCGCACGCCGATCGGAGGCCGCCGGCGGAGGCCGCTCGACAGCCGGGACGGGCGGGACGGGCGGGACGGGCGGGACGGGCCGCTGATGACAAGGTGGCCTCCCGACCGGCACGCCGCCTGCCGGAGAGCCTGGTGTGGCTGACCTGTCGCCCGGACGATCCGTCGTCCGCCCTCGGTCATCGCCAGGTCGCCGTATGCTGTATCGGGCCAGGTCTGTGGCGCCCGGGCTGAACTGCTGCGACGGTGGAGTCCAGCACCACCGGCTCCGCAACGGTGGTGGCCGCAACGGTGGTGGCCGGCCCGGCAGCGACCGGCACGGTGGCCATCGGCCACGCAGGAGGGCCGGCGGCCACAGCGACAACTGTGTGGTGGTTTGTCACGGCAGGGGCGCCCGGCGCAGCGGCAGGGCCGGCGCATTCGGACCAAGGGGGCCGACGCGTGCAGGTGGAGGACGTCACGACGGAGTTTGTCGTTGACGACGCACCCGGGCGCGGGCGGATCACTGTTCTCCAGGTGACCTGGCGCAGCTGCGACCCGCTCGCCGTCGCGCTGGTCCTGGTATCACGACCGGACCATCCGGCGCTGCCGCAGGGCCACTGGGTGGCTCCGCGCGACGCCCTGCGGGCCGGGCTCGAGGGCCCGGTGCCGGTTGGCGACGGCGATGTCCGCATCACGCCCGAGCCGGCGCATGGCGGTATCCGCCTGGAGCTGTCTGACGGCGAGCGGCGCTCCGTGGTCGTCCTCGACGCCGCCCCGGTCCGCAGCTTCCTGGACCGCACCGAGCGGGTGGTCCCCGCCGGCGAGGAACACACCGAGGTCGCGCTGGACGCCGTCCTCGACGATCTTCTGCAGCCCTGAGCCGGCGGCGCCAGCGCCGTCATCCTGCCGAGGAGGCGGCGCCCGCCAGCCTGCCGCGGGGCTTCTTCACCCTGGTCGTGCTTCCACCGGTGTCGGCGCCGGAGGCCTGTTCCACGGCTGCCGCGCCCCGTCCACCGAGGATCTCCCGGAGGAACGACCCGGTGTGGCTCGCGGGCACTGCGGCCAGCGATTCCGGCGTGCCCTCGGCGACCACCGTGCCACCGCCGGTGCCGCCCTCCGGGCCCATGTCGATGATCCAGTCCGCGGTCTTGATGACATCGAGGTTGTGCTCGATCACGATCACCGTGTTGCCGGCGTCGACCAGCCGGCCGAGCACGCCCAGCAGCTTGCGGATGTCCTCGAAGTGCAGGCCGGTGGTCGGCTCGTCCAGGACGTAGACGGTGCGGCCGGTGGAGCGCCGCTGCAGCTCCGAGGCGAGCTTCACCCGCTGCGCCTCGCCGCCGGACAGCGTCGGCGCCGACTGGCCGAGGCGCACGTACCCCAGCCCGACGTCGTTCAGCGTCCGCAGGTGGCGCGCGATCGCCGGGACCGCCGCGAAGAACTCGGCTCCCTCCTCGATCGGCATGTCGAGCACCTCGGCGATGCTCCGGCCCTTGTAGTGCACTTCCAGGGTCTCGCGGTTGTACCGGGCGCCCGCGCAGACCTCGCACGGCACGTAGACGTCCGGGAGGAAGTTCATCTCGATCTTGATCGTGCCGTCGCCGGAGCAGGCCTCACAACGCCCGCCCTTGACGTTGAAGGAGAACCGGCCCGGCAGGTACCCGCGCACCTTCGCCTCGGGCGTCTCCGCGAACAGCCGACGGACATGGTCGAACACGCCGGTGTAGGTCGCCGGGTTGGATCGCGGTGTCCGGCCGATCGGGGACTGGTCGACGCGGACCGCCTTGTCGAGGTGGTCGAGCCCGCTCACCGTGCGGTGCCGGCCGGGTACCTCGCGGGCGCCGTTGAGGTGGTTGGCGAGCACGCTGGCCAGGATGTCGTTGACCAGGGTCGACTTTCCGGACCCGGAGACCCCGGTGACCGCCACCAGGCAGCCGAGCGGGAAGGAAACCGTCACGTCCCGCAGGTTGTGCTCGCGGGCGCCGTGCACGGTCAGCGCGCGCCCGCGGACCGGCGGCCGGCGGGCCGCGGGGACCGGGATCTCGCGCCGGCCTGAGAGGTAGGCCCCCGTCATCGACTCCTCGCTGGTCAGCAGGTCGTCGACGGAGCCGGAGACGACCACCCGGCCGCCGTGCTCGCCGGCGCCGGGACCGATGTCCACCACCCAGTCGGCGGCGCGGATCGTGTCCTCGTCGTGCTCCACCACGATCAGCGTGTTGCCGAGGTCCCGCAGCCGCAGAAGCGTCTGGATGAGGCGCCGGTTGTCGCGCTGGTGCAGGCCGATCGACGGCTCGTCCAGCACGTAGAGCACCCCGACCAGCCCCGAACCGATCTGGGTGGCGAGTCGGATCCGCTGCGCCTCCCCGCCGGCGAGGGTGCCGGCGGCCCGGTCCAGGGACAGGTAGTCCAGGCCGACGTCCAGCAGGAACGCCAGCCGGGCGTCGATCTCCTTGAGGACCCGGCCCGCGATGGTCTGCTCCCGCTCGCTGAGCTCGACGGTGCGCAGGAAGTCGGCACAGTCGCGGATGGACATGCCTGCGACCTCGGCGATCGAGCGGCCGGCCAGGGTGACCGCCAGCGACTCCGGCTTCAGCCGGGCCCCCCGGCAGGCCGCGCAGGGCACGTCACGCATGTAGCCCTCGTAGCGCTCCCGGCTGCTGTCCGACTCGGCCTCGGCGTGCCGGCGCCGCAGGAACGGCAGGACGCCCTCGAAGGAGGTGTAGTAGGAGCGCTTGCGGCCGTACCGGTTGGTGTAGCCGACGTGGATCTCGGTCTCCCCGCTGCCGTGCAGGATGGCCTTGCGGGCGCGCTCCGGCAGGCCCTCCCACGGGGTGTCCATCCGGAAGGTGAGGTCCTCCGACAGCGCCGTCAGCAGCCGCTGGAAGTACTCCTTGTTGTGCCCACCGGACCAGGGCTGGACGGCTCCGTCAGCGAGCGACAGGGTCGGGTCGGGCACGACGAGGTCGGGGTCGACCTCCTTGCGGGTGCCCAGCCCGGTGCACTCCTGGCAGGCGCCGAACGGCGAGTTGAACGAGAACGACCTGGGCTCCATCTCCTCGAAGGACAGGTCGTCGTACATGCAGGCCAGGTGCTCGGAGTACATCCGCTCCCGGTCGGGGTCAGCGGCGTCGCGGTCCACGAAGTCGAGCAGCACCAGGCCCTTGCCGAGCCGCAGCGCCGTCTCGATCGAGTCGGTGAGACGCCGCTTGGCCGACGCCTTCGCCGCGAGCCGGTCGACGACGACCTCGATCGTGTGCTTGCGCTGCTTCTCCAGCTTCGGGCGGTCGGTGAGAGCGACGACGGTGCCGTCCACCCGGACCCGCGCGAAACCGGATGTCTGCAGCTCGGCGAACAGGTCGACGTACTCGCCCTTGCGGCCGCGGACGACCGGAGCCAGGACCTGGAAGCGGGTGCCCTCGGGCAGCTCGAGGAGCCGGTCGACGATCTGCTGCGGAGTCTGCCGTGAGATCGGCCGGCCGCACTTCGGGCAGTGCGGGTGGCCGACCCGTGCGTACAGCAGGCGGAGGTAGTCGTAGACCTCGGTGATCGTGCCGACGGTCGACCGCGGGTTGCGCGACGTCGACTTCTGGTCGATCGACACCGCCGGCGACAGGCCCTCGATGAAGTCGACGTCGGGCTTGTCCATCTGGCCGAGGAACTGGCGCGCGTAGGCAGACAGTGACTCGACGTATCGACGCTGACCCTCGGCGAAGATCGTGTCGAAGGCCAGGCTGGACTTGCCCGAGCCCGACAGGCCCGTGAAGACCACGAGGCCGTCCCTGGGCAGGTCGAGATCGACATCACGCAGGTTGTGCTCGCGTGCTCCGCGCACGACAAGACGGTCGGCCATCGTCAGGTCCCTCGTCGTTCTCGGTCGGCTGCTGTCGTCGGCCGGTGCCGGTACCGGTGGGGTTCCGTCACCGCGGCCTGCGCGGCGACCCCGGCCGTCAGCCGGCCGCGAGCCAAACGCGCGTTCGAACACGGCCGACGCTACACGCCTCGGACGAACGGCTCGTAACAGCCGGGCCCCCGCTCCTGGACGGCAACAACGCAGCCCACATCCCTGCTGGGGGCCAGCCCTGGCGAGCGCAGCCCGCCTCGAATGCCCGGGACGCAGACACGCGCGGACACACGGTCGAGAATGGAGCAGCCGGGCGGGGCCCGCATACGCCCGGCCGCCCGAGGCGCCGGGGCGGCGGCCGTGACAGCCGTGACAGCCCGGGCGGCCCGCGCCCCCGACCGACCCTGCAGATCACGGCCCCGATCCGCCGGAACAGGCGACGCACAGACCGAGGAGAAGCGGAATGAACATCGGCGCCGGCTACACGGGCGACGTCACCGTCGGCGGGCCCGCGGACGTCCGCGAGCTACCGGACCTCACGATCACCAAGGTGGCGGTGGGCCCGTTCGACAACAACTGCTATCTCCTGCGCTGTGCGGCCACCGGCGAGCAGCTCCTCGTCGACGCGGCGAACGAGACGGGCACGCTGCTGCGCCTCGTCGGCGACGCCGGTCTGAGCACCGTGGTGACGACGCACCGGCACGGAGACCACATCCAGGCGCTGGAGGAGGTCGTGGCCGCGACCGGTGCGCGGACCGTCGCCCATCCGCTCGACGTTCCCGCCATCCCCGTTCCGACCACCGATCCGGTCGTGGACGGTGACGAGGTGCGGGTCGGCGAGGTCACACTGCGGGTCGTGCACATGGTCGGGCACACACCCGGATCGGTCGCCCTGCTGTATGGCCAGGACAGCAGCGCTCCGCACCTGTTCACCGGCGACTGCCTCTTCCCCGGTGGCCCCGGCAACACCTTCGGCGACGCGGCCGCCTTCACCACCCTCATGGACGACCTGGAGGCCAAGGTCTTCGGGCCGCTCCCGGACGGGACCTGGATCTACCCGGGCCACGGAAAGGACACGACTCTCGGCGCCGAGCGACCGCACCTGGCCGAATGGCGCGCCCGCGGCTGGTAGACCTCGGCAGACCGGGAACGACGGCAGCCTCGCGGGCCTCGCGGGCCTCGCGGGCCTCTCGGGCCTCGCCCGGCCCCGCCGGCCAGGTCCCCGGGGCCAGCGGGGTCAGCGGTCCGCGGTCGCCCACGACGACGCCGGAGGCGCCGAAGGGTCCGACCGGACTGCCGCCGGCGGCGTCGACCGCGGCAGTGGAACCTGGGAGCGGACGTCCGCTCCCAGCACGGCCGCGTCGATCCGGCCCAGGTCCCGACGCGCCTGGGACGGGACCGCGCACCACCGTGACCGCGTGGCCGGCTCCCGGTGCGGTTGGACCAGGCCGGCGACGAGACCGGCCAGGATGCGCCCGGCGCGCAGGGCGTCATGTCGCCGGCCGGCGACCAGCTTGCGCAGGGTGAGGACGATCAGCTGGCCGGCGTGGACGGCGAGCCAGCCCCGCCCCAGCGCGGCCCGATGGCGCCGTGCGTAGATCGCCGCGGAACGGCCGAGCTCGGCGTACATCAGGCCGGCCCGGCCGACCGTCCCCCCGCCCACATGGGAGACCTGGCACCGGTCGTCGGCCCAGTACACCCGACCACCGGCAGCGTGCAGCCGCGCGAACAGGTCGGTCTCCTCGTAGTACATCCAGTAGGACGGGTCGAATCCGCCCAGGCGGAGGAAGCTGGCCGTCCGGATGGCGAAGAAGGCGCCCACCGGGTAGCGGAGGTCCGGCCAGCGGGCGACGGCGGCCGCTTCGCCACGCACCGCCGTGAACGTGTTCGTGCGGACGTTCGGCAGGACCGCCGTTCCCCGTCCGGGCAGACCACGCTCGCCGCGCAGCGGGAATCCGACCGCGTCGGCGCCCTCCGGCACGGACGCCAGCAGGTCAGGCAGAGTCGCACAGGCCTCGGCCGACACCGTGATGTCGCTGTTGACGATGAGGATCCACTCGGGAACCGGTTCGCCCAGCGCCGGCTGCGCCTCACCGCTCGCCAGCGAGCCGCGCACGGCGATGTTCACCGCCGTGCCGTAGCCGACGTTCCCGTGCCCTTCGAACAGTCGGACCCCGGCGGGCAGGTCGTCGTGCACCGTGCCGGTCAGGTTCTCGACCAGCGACACCCGGGATTCGGAAATACCGGACAATGCCGCGAGAAGACAGGCCAACTGGGGCGACCCACCATAGGAGACAACCACTGCCAAAAAGGTGTGCATAGTCCGCCTTGGACGAAGAGGGAGGGATTCCGGGTGCTCGGACGATCCCGGCGGTGCCAAAACACTAACGTGCCCGTCGCGCTGTCACCCCCAGGACAATCGGCGCGTCGCCCAGTGATTAGTTCGTATAAATCATTGGACCGCTCACCGCCGGTACATGCCCGTCCCCGCACGTTACCTGTTCCCCCGGCGCCCGTTTCCGACCGGAATACAGAAGGGGCGGGCGGCCCCCCGGCCCGCCCGCCCCGTCATCCGGATGCTCAGTGGCGCTGGTCGCCGACGGGCGTCACATCGCTCTCCCGGCGCTCGCCGTCAGTCGGGCCGGGCTCGCCCTGCGGGGAACCCGTTCCGACGGCGGCCGTTCCAGCCACCGGGCCGGCTCCAGCCACGGCGGCCGTTCCGGTGGCGGTCGCCGATCCGGCTGCCGGTCCGCCGGGGCCGCTGTCACCGTCGCCCTCCGCGGGCGGCGCCGTCACCAGCGACCACACGATCGAACCGGTCAGGACCACCGCGATAACGATCAGGGACAGCCAGATCGGCATGTGCCAGACATCGGTGAGCAGCATCTTGACGCCGATGAACGCGAGGATGACGGCCAGACCGGTGGCAAGGTGGTGGAACTTCTCCATCAGGCCGGAAAGCAGGAAGAACAACGACCGAAGGCCCAGGATCGCCAGCGCGTTCGCGGTGTAGACGAGGAAGGTCTCGTTCGTCACGCCCAGCGCCGCCGGCACCGAGTCGAAGGCGAACAGGACGTCCGCGGTCTCGACCGCGACCAGGACCGCGAGCAGCGGGGTGGCCACCCACTTGCCCGCACGCCGCAGGACGAAGTGCTGCCCCTGGTACTCGTCCGTCACCGGGATCACCTTGCGCAGCAGCTTGACCGCCCTGCTGTCCCCCGGGTCCATGTCGACACCGTCATCCCGGACCATCTTGAACGCGGTGTAAAGAAGGAAGGCACCGAACAGGTAGATGACGAAGTGGAAGTTGTCCAGCAGCGCGATGCCGGCGGCAATGAACAGGAAACGCAGGACGAGGGCACCCAGAACGCCGTAGAAAAGCACCCGGTGCTGGTATTCGCGCGGAACCTTGAAGTACGAGAAGATCAGCGCGAAGACGAACAGGTTGTCAACGGAGAGGCTCTTCTCAAGCAGATACGCCGCCGCGTACTCACCGGCCGCGCCCGGCCCCTGCCAGGCCCAGATCACGAAAGCGAATCCGACGCCGAGCGACACCCATCCCACGCTCCACCAGGCAGCTTCCCGGAAGCCGATGACGTGGGCCTTGCGATGGGCCAGCAGGTCGATGGTCAGAAGCAGGAGCAGGCCGCCCAGGAAGGCGACCCAGGCCCAGGCTGGTACATCCACGGAATATCCTCCGAACGGGGCTTTTCGTGACGATCACGGCAACGGTCACGCATGGGTGCCGTGGGTGAAGCGGGAGACAGCGCCCAGCGGCGCCCGGGAAGAAGGTGTGGCCCTGGCCGGCCGGGCGCCGTTGCCGGCAGCCGGCCAGAGCAGGAGCGAGTGGGCCTTCCGGCCCGGATGGCGTCTTGAGGCAGGGACTGTGGTCTCAGCGGAACGTGGGAGAAGTCGGGTCAGCGGCGCCGACCAAAGCCCACGGAAGAGACCACACGCCCGCGTAGTGGGGCAGTGCCGAGCGCCCTGGCGATCTCACCCGGGCCCACCGTGCCGACCATCTCGGGCGTGCCGTCCGCCCCAGGCGCCACGACCACGATCGCCCCGGCGGCCGGTCGGGTGGCGAGGCGGGATGTCACGCTTGCCAACGGCTCATCCGGCCGGGCGGTGGCGACATGGTCCATCGGGATGGTGACCCGGGTGACCCGAGCCAGGTTCCGGTCGTCGGCAGGGACCGCGGCCAGATCATGCAGTCGCGCCACGCCGAGCAGCGGGCCAGCGAAGTCACGGACCGCGAAGAGCGAGCGGCCCGACGGCAACGCGATCTCGTCAAGCGCGGCGGCGACGGTCTTCCAGGCCGGAAGGACCGGCGGGGCGGCGACCATCACGTCCCGTACGAACACCCCGTCGAGCGCGGTGGCGGCCTTCTGCTGGGCCTGCGCCAGCCGGGAGCTTCCCAGCGCCAGCCAGCCGAGGAGCACCGCCCACAGGCCCACCAGCCCGATCAGGAAGGAGGCCACGACCCCGACCACGATCAGAGTCCAGCCGGTGACGACCCCTGCCCGGGCCACCGCAGAGGCCGCGGCGGCCGCGTCACCGGTACGCCGCATGACCCGTGCCGCGAGCATCCGGCCACCTGCGCTGCGCGGCGCGGGCAACAGGTCGACGACGGTGATGAGCAGGGCGAACGTGCCGACCCACAGCGCGACCTCGCCCAGCAGCTCCAGCGTGCCGCCGGGAGCGAGCGCACCGGCGGCGACCAGGATCATCCCGGCGAGAGCTGTCACGGCCAGCCCCGCACGCGCGATGGCGCCGTCCGCGACCGCGTCTCCCGTCGCGGGAGTCAACGGGTCGCGCGCCGCGGCGCCGTCAACCACGCCGACACCCTCGGCCCGCAGGCCCCCGCCGGCGTCACGCCCGGCAGAAGCCAGGCCCAGCCGGCTCCCGAACGCGCCGACCGTGATCCCGGTGACCCTTATCCCCGCCCGGCGCGCGGCCGCGGCCCGGGCGAGGTCCGCGCCCAGGAGGATCCCGACGAGAACGCCGGCACCGATCACGCCGCCGCTGAAGTAGGCGAAACCCGGCCGGTCGGGAACCGTGGCCGGCAGGGTGAGCATGGCCAGTACGAGGGTCACGACCGCTATGGACACGAAAAGACCCGGGCGCACCATGATCGGCAGACGCCGGGCGCCGCGCGGGTCGGTCTTCGTGGACATGTCGCGGGTAGATCCTTTCCCTCTCACGTCTTCACTTCCGTCCGGGCTGGTTCGCCTGCTAGGGATCCGGGGGCGGGCAGCGGGCGAGCCTGGCCACAGGGCCGGCCCGCGGGTGTCCCGGAGGGCGGATCGACGGCGATGAGGCGGGCCGATCCACTCCCGCGGAACACCTGACCCGGGCACGACCACTGCCCTCACCAGGCTCAACGCTCAGCCTGCCCTTCGCCGTCCCGGCAGACACCGTCCGGACTCCGCGACTTTGTCTACGATTTCCTTGCCGATACTCGGCAGCCGAACGGGGGAGGCGCGACGATCAATGACCAACGCGGACCGACGGCCCGGGTGGCCGATCCAGCACGAGGAACAATCCGCGGGACTGCCCGGTACGAGCCTGACCCGGCTCCCCCGGGCGGCGGTGCTGGCCGCGGCCGATGCCCGGCTCCATGCCGGTCTGCTCGGCGACTATCTGGACGTGCTCGCCTCCGCCGCGGACAGTGGCCGGCGCCTGTCGCGGGCCGAACTCGACCGGTTCCGCGCCCTCGGTCAGGCCGCGGCCGAGTCCGGCGCCTCGCTGCCCGCGCTCGTCGATCTGTATCTGTCCGCGACCTGGCGGGTCTGGCCGTCACTGCCCACGGTTCGGCAGGCCGACCGGGCGGCACGCGACCTGGGCCGGGCCCTGCCGGCGGCAGACGCCGGTACCGGCCCCGATGACGACGCCGACGCCGACGCCGGTGCCGACGCCGGCTCCGGCACCGGCGGTTCGGCGGCCGGGCGGCACACGGCGGGCGTCGACGAGCCCCCACCCGCCAGCGCACATCTGCGGGAGGCGATCGGCGGTATCACGGTCGGGGCTGTCTCCCGGACCCGCGCGGCGGCGTCCGCGGTGCTGCGAGCCAGCGACGACGCGGTCGCAGCGGTCTGCGAGGGCTACGAGCGGGCCCGGACGGCCCGCGCCCGCTCCGAGGAGGCGATGCGACGTGAGCTGGTCGACGACCTGCTGACCGGAACGTCGGAGCTGGGACCGTTGCTGGAGCGGGCCGTCGCGTTCGGCCTGCGGCTGGAGGCGCCCCACGTCGTGCTCGTCGCGTCGGGGAGCAGGCGGTTCCTGGATGGTCGCGCCGTCGTCCGGGCGGTGGAGGAGTCACTGCGCGAGCACTGCGCCACCGAGCCGCTGGTCGCGACCAAGGACGGGCTGCTCGTCTGCGTCGTGCCGCAGGAGACCGACCTGACGCTGCCCCTCGCCCCGGACGGCCAGGGAGCCGGCCCCGGCGCGGTGGCGGAGGGTGGCCCTCCGTCCCAGGACGCAGCCCCGGGGCCGGGCCCGGATCCTGGGAGGTTGCCGGATCCTGGGACGGAGCCGGGCCCTGGGGCAGCGCCGGACCCTGGGGCAGCGCCGGACCGGACCCGGGCGGACGGGGGCTCCGGGCACCCCGGCACCGAGCGGGCGGCACCGGACCGGCCTGCGCCGCGAGCCCCGGCTCCGCGTGGGCGGCGCCGGATGAACCCGCCCGGGCCCGGCGACGTCGGGTTCGCCCCACTACCCGCCTTCGCGCCGACCGGCGCCATGCCGACGACCGCGGTCAGAGCCATCACCCGGCGGCTCGGGGCCGAGCCGGAGCTCGTGTGGCGGCTCGGAGTCAGCCGGGCCCGCAGCGGCGTGGCCGGCGTCCGGATCGGGTACGAAGAGGCCCGCAACGCTGTCGAGCTCGCCGGGCGCATGCGCATGGACGGCCAGGTGGTCCACGCCGACGACCTGCTGATCTACAAGGTGCTGCTGCGTGACCGGGAGCCGCTGGAGGAGCTGGTCGAGACCGTCCTCAGCCCCCTGCGCTCGGCGCGGGGCGGCGCGGGCCCGCTGATCGAGACCCTCGACGCCTACTTCGCGACCGGCGGGGTGGCCCTCGCCGCCGCCCGGCGGCTGCACCTGTCGGTGCGGGCGCTGACCTACCGGCTGGACCGGATCCATGCGTTGACACGACACGACCCGACCTCCCCCACGGACCGCTACGTGCTCCAGACCGCCGTCCTCGGCGCGCGGCTGCTCGGCTGGGAGCGAGGACCGCGCTGACGGGCGCCGCGGGAAACTGTCGGAGGTCTGTGGTGTTCTGGATTTCGTGAGCACAACGTTCGAACGCCCCACGACGAACATCCAACGTTCGACGGCGCCGTTCCAGGTCGTCTCGGATTTCGAGCCGTCCGGTGACCAGCCGGCGGCGATCGACGAGCTGGCCCGTCGGGTGCGGGCCGGCGAGAAGGACGTCGTGCTCCTCGGCGCGACGGGTACCGGTAAGTCGGCGACGACCGCGTGGCTGGTGGAGCGCCTGCAACGCCCGACGCTCGTGATGGCGCCGAACAAGACGCTGGCGGCCCAGCTCGCGAACGAGTTCCGGGAGCTGCTGCCGAACAACGCCGTCGAGTACTTCGTGTCGTACTACGACTACTACCAGCCCGAGGCGTACATCGCGCAGACCGACACCTACATCGAGAAGGACTCCTCGATCAACGAGGAGGTCGAGCGGCTGCGCCACTCGGCGACGATGAGCCTGCTCACCCGGCGCGATGTGGTCGTCGTGGCGAGCGTGAGCTGCATCTACGGCCTGGGCACGCCGCAGGAGTACGTCGACCGGATGGTCCGCCTGCGGGTGGGCGACGAGTTCGAGCACGAGCAGCTGCTGCGCCGTCTCGTCGACGTCCAGTACGCCCGGAACGACCTCGCCTTCACCCGGGGTACGTTCCGGGTGCGGGGCGACACGGTCGAGGTGTTCCCGGTCTACGAGGAGCTCGCGATCCGCATCGAGATGTTCGGTGACGAGGTCGAGCGCCTCACCTATCTGCACCCGCTCACCGGCGACGTGGTGCGGGAGGTGGAGGAGGTCTTCGTCTTCCCCGCCACCCACTACGTCGCCGGGCCCGAGCGCATGGAGCGGGCGATCACCGGCATCGAGGCGGAGCTCACCGGGCGGCTCGCCGAGCTGGAGGGTCAGAGCAAGCTGCTGGAGGCCCAGCGGCTGCGGATGCGGACCACCTACGACATCGAGATGATGCGCCAGGTCGGCTTCTGCTCCGGCATCGAGAACTACTCCCGGCATATCGACGGCCGAGCGGCCGGAACGGCGCCGCACACGCTGCTGGACTACTTTCCCGACGACTTCCTCCTCGTCATCGACGAGTCGCATGTCACCGTCCCGCAGATCGGCGGGATGTACGAGGGCGACATGTCACGCAAGCGGAACCTGGTCGACCACGGCTTCCGGCTGCCGAGCGCGGTCGACAACCGCCCGCTGCGCTGGGAGGAGTTCCTGCAGCGGATCGGGCAGACGGTGTACCTGTCAGCCACCCCGGGTCCCTACGAGCTGGGGCGTGCCGACGGCACCGTGGAGCAGATCATCCGTCCGACGGGCCTGCTCGACCCGGAGGTCATCCTCAAGCCGACCAAGGGGCAGATCGACGATCTCGTGCACGAGATCCGGATCCGGGCCGAGCGGGACGAGCGGATCCTCGTGACGACGCTGACCAAGAAGATGTCCGAGGATCTCACCGACTACCTGCTGGAGCTCGGCATCCGGGTGCGCTACCTGCACAGTGAGGTCGACACGCTGCGCCGGGTCGAGCTGCTGACCGATCTGCGCCGCGGCGAGTTCGACGTCCTGATCGGGATCAACCTGCTCCGCGAGGGTCTCGACCTGCCCGAGGTCTCACTGGTCGCGATCCTCGACGCGGACAAGGAGGGCTTCCTGCGGTCGGACAAGTCCCTGATCCAGACCATCGGGCGGGCCGCCCGCAACGTCTCCGGCCAGGTCCACATGTACGCGGACAAGGTGACCCCGTCGATGCGGCACGCGATCGAGGAGACGAACCGGCGGCGCGAGAAGCAGATCGCCTACAACACCGAGCGTGGGATCGACCCCCAGCCGCTGCGCAAGAAGGTCGTCGACATCCTCGACGACATGGTGCGCGAGACCGCGGGCGCGGAGATGATCGGCGGTGGTGGCCGGGCCCAGTCCCGTGGGAAGGCACCTGTCCCCGGCATGAAGTCGAAGGCGGGCGACGCGGTCGGCCGGTACGCCGCCGAACTCGCCGGCATGCCCCGCCAGGAGCTCGCCCAGCTCATCCGCCAGCTCGACGACCAGATGCACGAGGCGGCCAAGGAGCTGCAGTTCGAGCTCGCGGCCCGCCTCCGCGACGAGATCAACGAGCTGAAGAAGGAGCTGCGCGGGATGGACGCTGCGGGCATCGCCTGATGGCCCCGGCCCCGCGCTGCCCCGGCAACGACACGCCGGCCCGGCGTCCGGGTCAGCCGGCGCGGCGGGCACTCACCTCGAGGCGGACGTAGTCGACGGCGGGCTCGGGCAGGCGCCGCGCCACCTCGTGGACGAGTGCCGCCCGCTCGTCCGGCCCCAGGCGGGCCAGGTGTGCTCCGAGCACGACGGTCTCCAGGTAGTCGTGCAGTGCCGCGGGTTCGGCGAAGTACGCCCTGTCCGGGCGCAGGCGCGCGTCGACGTCGACGAAGCCAGCGGCTTCGAGGTGTTCGCGGGTCGCGGTCGGGCCGGCGAACGTCCAGACGTCCGGAAGGTCACCCAGGATCTGGCGCAGCACCGCCTCGACGGCGGCGATGTTGCCCTGACCCCCGCAGTCGATCGACAGCCGCCCCCCGGGCCGCAGCACCGCCGCGAGGTTGCCGAACACCCGCCGGTGGTCGTCGATCCAGTGCAGCGCCGCCACGCTCATCACGGCGTCCACCGGTTCGGTGATGGGCAGCGGGTCGCGCAGGTCGGCGGCGACCACGGTCAGGCGCTCCCCCTCGTCGGGCAGCCGAGCGCGGAGCCGCTCCAGCATGGAGGCCGAGGCGTCCACGGCGAACACCCGTCCCCGGGGAAGCGCGTCCAGCAGCGCGCTGGTGTCCCGGCCGGTGCCGCAGCCGGCGTCCACGACCGTCTCCCCACCGGTAAGCGCGAGCCGGGCGACGGTGCGCCGGCCCCACAGCTCGTGCGGCAGCGCAAGGCTGTCGTAGGTCTCCGCGTCCCATTCCCAGGCCATGGTCTGACAGTAGGCGGACCGACCGGACCCGCGGAAAGGGCTCAGGCCCCGGGCTGTGAGCCCGTGGCCGTGCCGCCGGCGGCGTCGCGGCGGCGGAGCAGCTCCTGCCAGACCTCCGCCACCCGGGCCTGCAGGTCGTCGAGCGTGCCGCTGTTGTCGACGAGGATGTCGGCGACCGCCCGGCGCTGCTCGTCGGTGGCCTGGGCTGCCATCCGGGCCTCGGCCTGGTCCGCGGGGAGGCCGCGTCGGGCCAGCCGCTCGAAGCGGAGCTCCCGCGACGTCTCGACGACCACGATCAGGTCGTAGCCGGGGCGCCGGCTCGACTCGACCAGCAGGGGCACGTCATGGATGACGACGGCGTCGGCGGGCGCGGCGGCGATCCGCCGGGCCATCTCCGCCCGGATCAACGGATGTGTGATCGATTCCAGGCGGCGGCGGCTCTCCTCGTCGGCGAAGACCACCTTGCCCAGCGCCTCCCGGTCGAGCGATCCGTCCGGGGTAAGCACGTCCGGCCCGAACGCTTCCGCCACGGCGGCCAGCCCGCTGCTGCCAGGCTCGACAACCTCGCGGGCGATGCGGTCCGCGTCCACGAGATAGGCACCGTGCCGCACCAGGCATTCCGACACCGCGCTCTTGCCCGACCCGATTCCGCCCGTAAGTCCCACCATCAGCACGAGCCAGAGTGTGCCAGGACGCCGCCGCAGGAGCGCCCCGGGTCCACGCACCCGGGCCGCCGGCACGTTCGGCGGGGCTGATCGGGCGGGCAGACTGGACGGGTGGAGGCCACCCGTTCCGGCGCGCGCCGGTCGGTACTGGCCCGGCTGTGGCCGACGATGCTCACCGGGGGCCTGCTGGGCGCCGGAGTCACGGGGCTGGTGTTCCTGCCCTCGCTCGCGGCGTCCGCGCCGCTGCTGCTCATCGCGCTGCGGCCGACCATCTCCGTGCTGGTGCTGGTCGGCGGCCAGGTCGCCTTCGTTCCGGCGCTGCTGGTCGCCACGGTGTTCCGGGCGCTGCTGGATGTCGGCTACTTCGGCCTCGCGCGCTACAACGTCCGGTCGCTGCTGCTGCGGCGGGTCGGTACCAGCCGGCTGGTCGCAGCGCTCGCGCGACGGTCGGCGCAGCGGGGGCTGCTCTGGTTCTGCCTCGTGAACACCAATCTGGCGGTGGACGCGGCACTGGGCGCCGGTGCGGTGCCGATGCGACGGTTCCTGCGGTTCCTGATCCCCGGCTCGGCGCTGTCGTCCGCGCTCTACCTGGCGGCCGGGAGCAGCCTGGCGCCCTGGACGCGCGAGGTGGTCCGCTGGCTCGACGAGCATGCCAGCATGCTGATGCTCGCCGCGATCGGCCTCGCCGTGCTGCAGGCCGCCACGCTGCTCGCCACCCGCCGGGTGCGGGCTGCCCGCCGGGTGCGCGCCGCCCGCCAGGCCAGCCGGGCCCGCGATCCGCGGCAGTGTTCTCAGTATTCACAAACGGCTGACAATCGCCTCACACAAGGAGATGAAACACCATAGGACGTATTGCAGCCAGGTAAATCCGAATCTTTCGTGCGGGTCAACCCACCGGACTGGGCGTAAACGGTTGTGAACGCCCAGGAACTCCGCCGCCACCGTGCGCCGGACTCGGAGAGGTGGCTCGCCTGGTGTTTCGGACGCGGTTTGTCGGTGCGGCCCTGATGACGGTCACCGGAGTGCTCGTGGCGCTGGTGGGCGCCTGCGCCGCCGGCGGTTCCGCCCGCGACGGCACCGCGCAGGCCGCGCGCGGCTGCGCCCCGGGTGTCACCGACGACCGCGTGACGGTCGGCGTCCTCTTCCCGGACAGTGGGCCGATGGCGGCCCAGTACACCGGATTCCGGTCCGGCGTGGAGGCGCGGCTCGCGCAGGAGAACGCGGCCGGCGGCGTCGGCGGCCGCCTGATCGGAACGGCCTGGCGCGACGACGAGTCCAGTCCCGGCGTGAACCTGCGGGCGGCGAAGGATCTCGTCGCCGACGGAGTGTTCGCGGTGCTCGAGGGCACGATGGTCTCCGAGCGGTCGGCGCCGTGGCTCGACGAGCAGGGCGTTCCCGTGCTGGGGGTGGCCGACCAGCCGCTGTGGGGCGAGCACCCGAACATGTTCGCCGCCGGCTCGGTCGCCGCGGGCGCCGGCACGTCGAGCGCGCTGGGCCGGTTCGTCGGTTCCCAGGGCGGCACCCGGGCAGCGCTGCTGGTGACCGGATCGGACCAGGCCTCCCGGTTCTTCGCCGCCAGTGCCCGGTCGAGCCTGGAGGCCGCGGGAGTCCCCGTGGTCTTCGAGTCCGCCGTCGACAGCCTGTCCGCGGAGCGGGTCGGCTCGCGGATCCTGGCGGCCGGCGCGGACACGCTGATCGCGGCCACCCCGCTGGACGTCTACACCGGGGTCCTGATCACCGCCGCCGAGCTGGGCCGGCCGTTCACCGTCGCGCTGTCCCCGTTCGGCTACGACATGAGCCGGCTGCCGCCGGGGCTCCGGCAGGCGTTGGCCGGCACCTACGCCGGCGTGCCCTTCACCGCCTTCGAGCGCGGTCTGCCCGCACACCAGGCGTACCTGTCGGCGATGTCCCGGTACGCCCCCCAGCTCGCCGAGCCGCGTCTGCAGAGCGCCATGAACGGCTGGATCAGCGCCGACCTGTTCGTCCGCGGACTGCGGACCCAGCAGGGCTGCCCGAGCCGAGCCGGCTTCGTCCGCGGGCTGGGCGCGGTCACCGACTACGACGCGGGCGGCCTGCTGGCCCGGAAGGTCGACTTCACCGCCGGGCGGGGGCAGGCGGACCTGTGCGTCGACTTCGTCCGGGCGTCCTGGACCGGAGTGGGCTTTGACGTGTTCTCACCGGGCCCGACCTGCGAGGCCACCGCGGCGATGTAGTACGAGGAGGACACAAAGAACAGTCTGGACATCAGATCACGCGGCGGCGAAGGTCGGTGGCGGGGGGTCACACCCACCCGGGAGTACCCGAATGTGACGAACAGTCACCGATGAGGAGCCACCGATGAGCGGTCACCGTCGCTGCGCGCCCTGTGCCGTGCCGCCGCACGTGCTGGAGCGCATCGCACGGAACGGGAACGACGACCAGCGCGCGCGGGCCCTGGCCACCCTGTCCCAGGACACGTCCCACCGCACGGTCCGGGTGCACAACGCGTTTCTGCGCTCGGCGCAGCGCTCGGCGACACCGCCTCGGCTGACGCCGACCAGCGGGCCGCGCCGCACGATCGGCGACGCCAAGAGCACGGAGGACCTGCCGGGCACGACGGTCCGCGCCGAGGGCGACGGGCCCATCGAGGACGTCACCGTCAACGAGGCGTACGACGGGCTCGGCGCCACGTTCGAGTTCTTCCGCTCCGCCTACGGCCGGGACTCCATCGACGACGACGGCATGGCGCTGCTCGCCACCGTCCACTACGGGGAGCATTACGAGAACGCCTTCTGGAACGGGCGGCAGATGGTCTTCGGGGACGGTGACGGCGAGCTGTTCAACCGGTTCACCGTCTCGCTGGACGTCATCGGTCACGAACTCGCCCACGGTGTCACCGAGGACGAGGCGCAGCTGATGTACCTGAACCAGTCCGGGGCCCTCAACGAGTCGATCAGTGATGTCTTCGGCTCGCTGGTGAAGCAGCACCTGCGCGGCGAGACGGCGGCCGAGGCGGACTGGCTCATCGGTGCGGGCCTGCTCACCGACGCGGTGCAGGGGGTGGCGCTGCGCTCCCTGAAGGAGCCCGGAACGGCCTACGACGACCCGGTGCTCGGCGACGACATCCAGCCGGCACACATGGACGACTACGTCCGCACCACCACGGACAACGGCGGTGTGCACATCAATTCGGGCATCCCGAACAAGGCGTTCTACAACGCGGCGATCGCGCTCGGCGGTCACGCCTGGGAGCGCACGGGGCGGATCTGGTACGAGGCGCTGCGTGCCCCCCAGCTGCGACCGAACGCCACGTTCCGCTCGTTCGCCGCCGCCACGGCCCGCCAGGCACAGGTGCTGTTCGGGGCGGAGGAGACCCGGGCCGTGCGGGAGGCGTGGGCCGCGGTCGGCGTGACCGCCTGAGAGCGCTCAGACGCCGGCCGACGTGGCCGTCATCGGGGCGCCCGCGCCGTTGCGGGCGTCCCGGTCGGCCGCCATGGCCAGCGCCTGGTTCTCCGCCTCGATGAGGGCGGTACTCAACGGCTCGTTGCTCCCGGTGATGGAGATGCCGACGGCAAGGGGGGCGGTCGACTCCTGCCCCCAGGCCCGGCGCACCGCGGCGACGGCGGTCTCGGCGCCTTCACGCCCGCCGGTCGGAATCGCCATCACGAACTGCCGGTCCGCCCAGCGGGCCAGGTGCTCCGGGTCGTCGGCGACGGCCCGCAGATCGGTCGCGAACCGGGTGAGTCCCTGATCCGGTGCCGTGCCGGCGGCCGCGGTGCCCGGCCCCGGCCGGCCCGACCGGGGCAGGTCGAACAGGCAGACGGCGGTGCCGGAGGGCAGGTGCCCGAGCGTGGGCAGGAACGCGGAGCGGGTGGCGAGGCCGGTCGCGCTGTCGGTCTCGAACGCCCGGCCGGGGCAGTCGACCGCCAGCATGCGCCCGAGGGCGTGGCCGGCCTGGCCGCCGAGCAGGGTCAGCACCTTGTCGAGCGCGGGGTCGATCACCGGAATCGGCCGGGACCAGCGCATGCACAACGCGCCGGCCACCCCGCCGGCGCCCGGGAGCGGCACGATGAGGACCGAGGCGACGTGGCTGCGCCGGGCCAGGTCGGTGTTGAAGCCGGTGTAGGAGTAGGCGTCCGGCACGAACAGGGGGCGCAGTGTCCGCAGCACCTGCCCGACGACGGTTCGTTCGTCCTGCAGGAACTTCTGCCCCGGCCGGATGATGGCCTCGGCGCCGGGCGCGACGGACGACTCGACCGCGGTGAACTCGGCCGATCCCGCCCTGTCCGCAACCAGGACGTTGGCGACGTCCGCTCCGGACATGTGCCGCGCCGTGTCCGTGATCAGAGATGCCGCCGCGTGGACCTCGCCCCGGTGGTCGAGCTGGTCCAGCGCATGGGTGGTGTCCGTGACCAGCTCCAGCAGGACACACTCCCGGCGGGTGTCCATCATGACCATGGCGTGTCGGGCGAGGCTTTCCAGCGCCTCCCGCTGCCCCGGGGTGAGTCGCCTCGGGATGCGGTCGCTGATCGTGATCGCGCCGATCGCATGCCCGTCGGACGTCCGCACCGGCACGCCCGCGACGAAGCGCACGATCCGGTGCCGGTAGGCCTTGGCGCCGTGCGCGAACCGGGGGTCGAGCGTGGCGTCCGGGACCTCGACCAGCTCACCGGCCGCGACCGAGTGTGAACCCACGCCGACCCGGGCCGGAACGTCCTGCGTCTGGTGGCCGAACCGGCCGAGGTAGATCTCGGAGTCGGCGCTGACCAGGATGATCGACCCGACGTCGCAGCCGGTCATCGCGGCCGCGAGCGCCGCGACGTCGTCCAGGCGGTAGCTGTGCGGGCGGAAGGCGATCTCGTAGCGGCGCACCGCGGCGACCCGCGCGGCCTCCTGCTGAGCGAGCGGCGCCAGGATACCGAACCGCTGCGTCTGCGCCAGCGTGAAGCGGGTCCTGTCGGGCTGGGGCTCCGCTGCTCCGCCGGCCATGGCTCCCGACGCTGTTCCGCCCGCCGCCTCACCGGGCCCGGCGGCGGTGGTGCCGGGCAGGCCGGCGGTGACCGCCGTCGATCCGTCTGGCACCGGCCCGTCTGATCCCGCTCCGTTCGGCACCGCGGCGTTCGGCACCACGCCGACGGGAAGCGGCCCGCCCGGAGGCGGGTGCGTCGCCGTGGTCTCCGATCCCGCCCGGCGTGCCCCGGCGGAACCGGGCCCGCCCCGTCCGGCGGGACCCGGGCCGGTCGCCGGGCGGTCCGTCCTCGCCGCGCGGACGGCGAGGAGGTCCTCCAGCCGGGACGGCGGCCGTGGCCGCGAGATCACATCGCCCTGCAGGATGTCGCAGCCGAGGTCGCTCATCATCCGCAGCGTCCGCTCGTCCTCGACGCCCTCGCCGACGACCCGCAGCCCGAGCCGGTGCCCGAGGTCGAGGACGGACCGGACGATGGCGGCGTCCTGCAGGCTCCCGCGGACGTCCGCGACGAACCCACGGTCGATCTTGACCTCGTCGAAGGGGAGCGCCTTGAGGATCTCCATCGAGCTGTAGCCGGTGCCGAAGTCGTCCAGCGCGAGCTTGACGCCCTTGCTGCGCAGTTCCCGCAGCATCGCCGCCGCCCGGCCGGGCTGGGTCACCAGAGCGCTCTCGGTGATCTCCAGCGTGAGCATGTCGGGCGGGAGGTGGTGCCGCGCCAGGCTCGTGGTGACCAGGTCGGGCAGGTCGTCCAGGATGAGCATGCGCGCTGACAGGTTGACCGAGACCGGTACGTGCAGGCCCCGCTCGGCCCAGTCGGCGCACTGGCGCAGCGCCTCGTCCAGCACCCACCGGGTCATGTCGCCGATGAGTGCCGACCGTTCGGCGATCGGCAGGAACGCGCCGGGCGGGAGCAGACCGCGGGTGGGGTGCCGCCACCGCACCAGCGCCTCCACTCCGACGATCTGACCGGTCGCGGCGGACTGCAGCGGCTGGTAGTAGACGAGGAGCTCGTTGCGGGCGATGGCCGCCCGCAGCTCCGCGTAGAGGGAGATCTCCCAGGAGCGCACGCCGGCGATGCCGACGTCCCAGAGCCCGACCCGTTCGCCCTGTCGTTTCGCCCGCGACAGCGCGACATCGGCGCACGGGAGCAGCGCGGCGGCCGTCTCGCCGTCCCGCGGTGCGAGGGCCAGCCCGGCGCTGGCCTCGACACCGACATTGATGCCGCGCACCTCGAAGGGGCCTTCCACCTGGCTCAGCACCGAGCTGCCGAGGTCGCGCAGAAGGCGGTCCCGGCCCGGCGGCTGGCGCGCGCCGTCGTCCGGGGCGCCGATGGGATCGCCGGTGCCGGCAGGGCAGGAGATGACCAGCGCGAACTCGTCGCTGCCGAGCCGGCCGACGAAGGCCGGGCGCGGTCGGACCCTCGTCAGCGCGCGCGCGAACTGGCGCAGCAGCTCGTCACCACCCTCGTGCCCGAGCGCGTCGTTGACCTCCCGGAAACGGTTGATGTCGAGCAGGAGGAAGACAACCTCCTCGCCGCGCTCGCGGGCCCGGGCGATCGCCGGATCGGCGACGCTGGCCAGCCCACTACGGGCGACCAGCGAGGTCAGCGGGTCGGAGAAGGCCTGCTGATGGCCCCACCGGAACAGACCGGACATGACCAGGCAACCGCAGACGGAGCTGACCACGGCCGCGACCAGCAGCGGCGCGGGATCGGCGAGATCCGGGTTCGCCCACGCGGCGAGGATCATGACGAGTGCTATCCACGCGGCCAGCACCAACGTCGAGCCGAGCCGGAGCATGCCGCAGAAGGCCGCGAGCCACGGGAACCAGAGCAGGAACAGCTCGCAGCCCTGGCCCGGCCCGGCGCTCGCCGCGGCCAGGCCGAGGCCGGCCGTCATCGATGCTCCGGACAGCAGCGGAAGCCACTCCCATTCGTCCTGGTGCTCGGTGAGCGGTCGCAGCAGGCCGACATTGACAAGGCCGATGGCCAGCGCGGCCCACGATCCGGGCCGCAGGAAGCCCGGCGAGGCCGGGACCAGGACAGTGATCAGGAAGAAGCCCGCCAGGCCGAGAACCAGGACCGTGAGCAGGCGGCGGCGGTCGACGATGATCGGGCCGCTGATCACGGGCTGGTTTCCCCTTTCCCTGCCGCGACGGATCACGGTGGTGCTCCCCCCGACGAGCGCCTCCGGCGCTGGGCGGGGCACCGGCCCACGCAGACGACGCAGACCGCAACGGCCGCGCCACGGGCGCCGACAGCCTGAGAATTCCCGCCGGCACCATGCCTGACACGTGGGATGGCGGCGGGAATCCCGGTGGCGCGCGCACGGCTCGCACCGCCCTTTCCGGAAATGGCGGACGAACGCACCGTGACAGACGCCCACGAACGGCGCGGGGCAGGATTATCCGGATCGCGGACGGATCCGGCGGGGCCTCAGTGGCCGGCCTCGTCCCAGGTGCGCCCGGCGCCCACGCCCACCTCCAGCGGAACGGACATCTCGTACGCGGCACCCATCTCGGACCGCACCAGCGCCTCGACCTCGTCGCGCTCGCCGGGAGCGATCTCCAGGACGAGCTCGTCGTGCACCTGGAGCAGCAGCCGGGAGCGGAGATCCCGGGACCGCAGGGCGCGGTCCACCCCCAGCATCGCGATCTTGATGATGTCGGCAGCGGAACCCTGGATGGGCGCGTTCAACGCCATCCGCTCCGCCATCTGCCGGCGCTGGGTGTTGTCGCTGGTCAGGTCGGGCAGGTAGCGGCGGCGCCCCATGATCGTCTCGGTGTAGCCGTCCCGCCGGGCCTGGTCGACGACACCGCGCAGGAAGTCCCGGACGCCGCCGAACCGGGCGAAGTAGGCGTCCATGTGCTCGCGGGCCTCGTCGGGGGCGATACCGAGCTGGCCGGCGAGGCCGAACGCGGACAGCCCGTACGCCAGCCCGTAGGACATCGCCTTGATCCGGCGCCGCAGCTCCGGGTCGACCTCGGAGACCGGGAGCCCGAACGCCTGCGCGGCGACGAACGTGTGCAGGTCCTCCCCGGAGGCGAAGGCCTCGATCAGCCCGGCGTCGCCGGACAGGTGGGCCATCAGCCGCATCTCGATCTGCGAGTAGTCGGCCGTCAGCAGTGTCTCGTAGCCGTGCCCGACGATGAACGCCTGCCGGATCTGCCGGCCCTGCACCGTGCGGATCGGGATGTTCTGCAGGTTCGGGTCCGTGGACGACAGCCGGCCGGTGGCCGCGATCATCTGGTTGAAGGTGGTGTGGATCCGCCCGGCGTCGTCGATCATCGGGATGAGCGAGTCGACCACGGTCTTGAGCCGGGCCACGTCGCGGTGGTGCAGCAGCACCGGGATCAGCGGGTGGTCGGACTGGGTCGCCAGCCAGGCCAGCGCGTCCGCGTCGGTGGTGTAGCCGGTCTTGATCCGCTTCGTCTTGGGCAGCGCCAGCTCCTCGAAGAGGATCTGCTGGAGCTGCTTGGGCGAGCCCAGGTTGAACGGCCGCCCGACGATGCCGTGTGCCTGCGCGGCGACGTCCGTGACCTCGGCGCCGTAGTGCTTCTGCAGCTCGGCGAGATGATCGGAGTCGGCCGCGATCCCGGCCCGCTCCATCCGGGCCAGCACGGTCACCAGGGGCAGCTCCATCTCCCGCAGCAGCCGGGCCGCGGACCTGCGCTCCAGATCGCCGTCGAGCACGCCGGCCAGCTCGAGGGCGGCGCGGGCGCGGATCGCGTCGGCCTCGGCCTCGTCGGCCTCGCCGGAACCGTCGAGGGTGAGCTGGCCGCTCGTCTCCCCCTCCGACCGCAGCTCGCGCTGCAGGTAGCGCAGTGTCAGGTCAGCCAGGTCGAACGAACGCTGGCCGGGCAGCGCCAGGTAGGCGGCGAGCGCGGTGTCACTGGTCACGCCGGCGAGGTCGAAGCCCACCTCGGCCAGCGCCAGCATCGGGCCCTTGAGATCGTGGCCGGCCTTCGACCGGTCCGGATCCGCCAGCCAGGCGCCGAGGGCGGCCGAGTCACCGGCGGTGAGCTGGGTCGGGTCGACCCACGCCGCCGCGCCGTCGGTCGACGCCAGCGACAGCGACACGATCACCCCGGTGCCGCGGCCCCAGGTGCCGCGCAGGTGCAGGCCGGTGCGGCCGGCACCGGAGGCGTGCTCGGCCAGCCAGGAGGCGACCTCGTCCGGACCGAGCATGGTCAGGTCGATCTCGAAGCCCTCGTCGGCCGCCGGCGGCGCCACCGCCAGGGCCGCGTACAGCCGCTCCCGCAGCACCCGGAACTGCAGCGTGTCGAACAGCTGGTGGACGGCCTCACGATCCCACGGGTGCAGCCGCAGGTCGACCGGCGTCAGCTCCAGCGGCACCTCCCGCGCCAGCTCGGTCAGCGACCGGTTACGGATGACGTTGGCCAGGTGCGCCCGCAGCGAGGCCCCGGTCTTGCCGCCGATCTCGTCGGCCCGGTCGACCAGGTCGGCCAGCGAGCCGAACTGCTGGATCCACTTGGTGGCGGTCTTCTCCCCCACCCCCGGCACCGACGGCAGGTTGTCGGACGGGTCGCCGCGCAGCGCCGCGAAGTCGGGGTACTGCACCGGCGACAGGCCGTACTTCGCCTGCACCTCGTCCGGAGTGAAGCGGGTCATGTCGCTGATGCCCTTGCGGGTCATCAGCACGGTGACGCGGTCGTCGACGAGCTGCAGCGCGTCGCGGTCACCGGTGACGATCAGGACGTCCATGCCGTCGGCCGCGGCCTGGGTGGCGAGGGTGGCGATCACGTCGTCGGCCTCGAAGCCGGCGGCGCTGACGCCGGGCACCGCGAGCGCCTCGCAGACCTGGTGGATCAGCGCGACCTGGCCGACGAAGTCCGCCGGGGTCTCGGACCGGCCGGCCTTGTACTCCGCGTACTGGGTGTGCCGGAACGTCGGCGTCGGCAGATCCCATGCGACGGCGACGTGGGTGGGCTTCTCATCGCGCAGCGCGTTGATCAGCATGGAGGTGAAGCCGTAGACGGCGTTCGTCGGCTGGCCGGTGGTCGTCGAGAAGTTCTCCACCGGCAGGGCGAAGAAGGCGCGGTAGGCCAGCGAATGCCCGTCCAGCAGCAGCAGGCGGGGGCGGTCCGCCGCGGGAGCCGAGGTACTGCCGGACGGGGACGAAGTAGTCGCAGGCACGCGGCGAGTCTAGGCGGTGGGTACGACAGCTCCGCGCGCGTGCGGGGGAAGGACGGCAGGACCACGCGTTCCTCCCGGTGGGGAAGATCCACGGAGGCCCCCCGAGCCCGTCGGCCGTCCCGGGAACTCCGTGTCGCACCGGGCGCGCTCAGGGCGCGACGTCGTAGTCCTCCTCCGGCCGCAGGGCCCGGACGGCGTGGGCCCCGCCGCGGCGCTAATGTGCTGGTTGTGCCCTCTACGGCGTCGGATCCGACCGAACTGCTCAACGAGCTGAACGAACACCGCGGCGAGCTCAGCGAACGCCTCGGGATCGTGCTGACGGAGGCCAGCGCGCAGCGCGTCGTCGCGACGATGCCCGTCGCCGGCAACCGGCAGCCCTACGGCCTGCTGCACGGCGGCGCCTCGGTCGCGCTCGCGGAGACCGTCGGCTCGGTCGCCTCGATGCTCGCCGCCGGCCCGTCCCGCTCCGCGGTCGGCATCGAGATCAACGCCACCCACCACCGCGCGGCCCTCGACGGAATCGTGACCGCCGTCGCGACCCAGATCCGCGCCGGCGCCACGCTGGCCACCTACGACATCCGCATCACGGACGAGGCGGGCCGTCCGGTGTGCACCTGCCGACTGAGTTGTCTACTGCGCGACAATCCACCCGCTGGTGGGCAGGTTCCCCCGCGAAACACCCAGGCCACTTCGGCCAACGCGGAGTGACCTGCACGCTCGTCCGTACTGCTACCGTCATCCCAGGTGGGCGCCCGGGACGGGCGAGTAGAAAACGCCGGGCACGGGGAAGGTTCGGGCGGTACCAAAGTCCGTCCCGGGCACCCATCAGAAGATGGTCAGGGCGCTGACTGAACCCAGACAAGGTGTGATTGCACTTTCTGGAACCTCGTCGCCCGAGTTCGCGCGGGCCGATGTCGACGAGGGGCGTCGCCTGGCGGGGCCGGTCAGCCTGCGACCTGTCTGTCGAGGGTGTCGCGAAGTTCGTCCGAGCTGCCTAGATAGGCGTCGCGGACTCGGGCGTCGCGCGCGAGAGCGTCGGCGCTGCCCGCCAGCACCACCTCGCCGGTGTCGAGGACGTAGCCCCGATGGGCGATCCGCAGGGCGGCCACGGCGTTCTGCTCCACCAGCAGGACGGTCGTCCCACTCGCGTTGATCTCCCGGATCACCTCGAAGATCGTCGCCACCAGGAGAGGGGCGAGGCCGAGCGAGGGCTCGTCCAGCAGAATCAGACGGGGCCGCGCCATCAGCGCCCGCCCGATCGCCAGCATCTGCTGCTCCCCACCGGAGAGTGTCCCCGCCGGCTGCCGCGAGCGCTCCGCGAGCCGGGGGAACAGCGTGTTGACCCGGTCCAGGCCCCGGCGGGTCTCGGCGCGGTCGCGGCGGCGGTCCAGGTAGGCGCCCATCGCCAGGTTCTCCGCGACCGTCATCGCCGGGAAGATCCGCCTGCCCTCCGGGACGTGGCTGATGCCGAGCGCGGTGACCCGGTGCACGGGCAGGCCGGGGACGTCCCGGTGCACGGCGGCGTCCCGGTGCCGACCACGGGAGACGCGGCCCGCCCGCTTCGACGGTGCGGACCGCACTGTCGGCGCCGATGACGCGGCCTGCACCGCCGACGCAGCCGGAGCCGGCCCCGGCAGGGGTGCTCCCGCGATGCGCGTGCCGTCGAACCAGACGGCACCGCGGGCGGGTGGCAGCAACCCGGAGATCATGCGCAGCATCGTGGTCTTCCCCGCGCCGTTCGCCCCGAGCAGGGCGACCACCTCGCCGGCCTCGACCCGCAGCGAGATCCCGCGGACGGCCGTCACCGCCCCGTAGGCGACCTCGGCGTCGCGCACCTCCAGCAGCGGGCCACCGGACGCGCTCCCCTCTCCGGCCGGGTCCTTTCCGGCGGGCCTGCTGCTGGCCGGGTCGCTGCTGGCCGGGTCGTGTCTGGCCGGGTCGCTGCTGGCCGGGTCGTGTCTGGCCGGGTCGGTCATGGCCGGCTCCGCTCGTCGTCGGTGTCCCCCAGGTACGCCTCGATGACGGCGGGGTCGGAGCGGATCTGGTCCGGGTGGCCTGCGGCGATCACCCGGCCGAAGTTGAGCACGGAGATCGAGCCGGCGACCGCGGCCACCAACCGGATGTCGTGCTCGATGAGCAACACCGAGACACCCTGTTCCGCGATGGCCCGGATCAGTGTGACCAGGTCACGCCGCTCAGCCGCGGTGGCTCCGGCGGCCGGCTCGTCGAGCAGCAGCAGGGACGGCGTGGTGCCCAGCGCCCGCGCGATCTCCAGCCGCCGCTGCTCCCCGTAGGGCAGGCTGCCGGCCGGCAGTGCGGCCCGACGTCCGAGCCCGACGAAGTCCAGCAGGTGGTGGGAGCGTTCCAGCACCTCCCGTTCCTCCCGCCGCACGGCCGGGGTGGGCAGCAGGCCGCGCAGTGCGCCCGCCCGGGCCCGCACCTCGACGCCGACCTGGACGTTCTCCACCGCCGACATCTCGGGGAAGAGGCGGATGTTCTGGAACGTCCGGGCGATTCCGAGGCGGGCGACCCGGTGCGGGGACCGGCCGACGAGCTCGACCGCGTCCTCCCCCGCCCAGAACCGGGCGCTGCCCTGCTGCGGCCGGTAGGCACCCGTGAGGCAGTTGAACAGCGAGGTCTTGCCGGCCCCGTTCGGACCGATGACGGCGAGGACGCTGCCCCGCTCCTGCCGCAGGGACACCCCGTCCAGGCTGGTCAGGCCGCCGAAACGCAGGGTCACGGCACGCACGTCGAGGATCGGTCCGGCCGCGGTCGACGGTCGCGGATCGGGAATGACCCGGCCGGTCACAGCGCCGGCTCCGCTCCCGGGCCGACGCCCGGTCCCGCACCCGCCCCTGGCCCGGGTCCCGGCACCGCGCCGGATCCCGGCGATGCGCCCGATGCCGGCGGCGGCCCCGAGGTGCGCAGGGAGCCCGGTGCCGGCAGGGGGCCTGGTCCTGGGGCTGCGCCCGGGGCGAGCGCCGAGTCCTGGCCGGCTCCCGCGGTCGCCCCCACGGCGGCGCCGACCAGCGGAGTGCCCGCGGCGGCGGGGACGGCGGGAGTGCCGGGCACGTCCTGACGGGGCAGGGCCCGGTGCCGGCGCGGCGGCAGCAGCCCGCTCGGCCGGAAGATCATCATGAGGACCACCACAGCGCCGAAGTAGATGAACCGGTCCGCGGGGGGAACGGTGTCACGGAGCAGGAACGCGGTTCCCTGCAGGACGAGGGCGCCGAGCACCACGCCGAGGCGCGAACCCATCCCGCCGAAGATGACGATGGTCAGGACCAGCAGCGAGGCCTGCAGACCGAAGGACTGTGGGTTGAAGAACTGCTTGGTCGCGAGCACCACCCCGGCGAAGCCGGAGACAGACGCCCCCACGGCGAACGCCAGCAGCTTCATCCGGATGGTGGCGACCCCGGTGGCTTCGGCAGCGACCTCGTCCTGGCGGATCGCCGTCCAGGCGCGGCCGGTCCGCGAGCGCTCCCAGCGCCCGAACACCACCATCACCAGCACGATCAGCACGACCAGGAGGTAGTAGTACGGCAGCGGGTTCAGACCCCACGAGTAGCGCACGCCAGGCAGGTCGACCGACAGCGGCGGCAGCCCGAAGACACCGCGCGGCCCGCCGGTCACCCCGTCGGCGTTGTTCGCCAGCAGCTGGACGATCTCACCGAAACCGAGGGTGACGATCGCCAGGTAGTCACCGCGCAGCCGCAGGGTCGGCCCGCCGAGGACCACTCCGGCCACCGCTGCCACGACCAGCGCCACCGGCAGCGCGAAGAACGGGTTGATCTGCCAGGGCGCGTGCCAGGGCATCGCCTCCGCGGACGTCACGTAGGCCGTCGTGTAGGCACCGATCGCGAAGAAGGCGATGTAGCCCAGGTCCAGCAGGCCCGCGTACCCGACGACGACGTTCAGGCCAAGCGCGAGCAGGGCGTAGACGCCGATCTCGCCCACCAGCGCCTGCTGGGCCGCCGTGGACAGCGCCGGTGGCACGGCGAGAGCCACCGCGAGAAGCGCCAGGTGGCCAAGCCGCGCCCCGTGCCGACCGGTGATCGGCGCCGCGATCCGCCGGAGCGGACCGGCCGGCGCCGGTGGGCCGGCACCGTCCCCACCCGGCGCGGGAGGCATCGAGGTGGAAGGCATCATCGCGGCACGGGCCCGGGTGGACAGCGCCCGGCCCCGGCTGGCGAGGTGGCCACCGCTGAGCAGCGCGGCCCACAGGCCCAGCGCCGCGACCACGAAGATGATCAACCGTGGCCAGGCGAAGGAGCCGGTGATACCGGCGAGCGGATGGTCCGCATCCCCGGACGGCCCCGTGATCACGGCTGCCAGCGCCGACAGGAAGCAGGCGATACCCAGGCTGCGTACCCGGCGCGACCGCGGCAGCCGGGTAAGCCGGGTAAGCCGGGGCTGGTGCGGGAGACCGCTCACGCCGGCCGGCCCAGCCGCGTCCCGAGCAGACCCGACGGCCGCACCAGCAGCACCGCGACGAGCACCGCGAACGCGATGACGTTCTTGTACGAGGCGTCGAACAGGTACCCGCCGAAGCTCTCGACCAGCCCGAGCAGCAGGCCGCCGATCACCGCTCCGCGCACGTTGCCGATACCGCCGAGCACCGCCGCGGTGAAGGCCTTGATCCCGGGGACGAACCCCATCGTGTAGGACGCGTTGAACGTCATCGCGTAGAGGAATCCGCCCGCCCCGGCGAGCAGCCCGCCGAGCACGAACGTCGCGACGATGATCTTCTGGACGTCCACGCCCATCAGGCCTGCGCACTCGGCGTCCTGGGCGACGGCGCGGATGGACTGCCCGAGCCGGGTGCCGGCGACCAGGTGGTCGACCGCGAGCAGCATCATCAGCGCCGACGCGGCGATCACCAGCGACTGGGTGGAGATCTCGGCGCCGAACACCGTCACCACCGTCCCGTTGGTGAACAGCTCCGGCACCGGGACGCTCTGCCGGCCGAACTCCTTGCCGGCCAGGTTGAAGGCGAACAGCGACGCCCCGATCGCGCTGATCAGGTACGCCAGCCGCGGGGCGCCGCGGCGCCGCAGCGGCCGGTAGGCGCAGCGTTCCAGGGCGTAGGCGGCGGTCGCGCCGGCCAGCGCGCCCACCCCGAGCCCGAACAGCACCAGCCCGGCCGAGGCCAGGCCGGACGGCGTCGCCCCGCCGTCCGGCACCAGCGCGCGGCTGGCGAACAGCCCGCCGAACGCGCCGAGCATGAACACCTCGCTGTGCGCGAAGTTGATGAGCTGCAGGACTCCGTAGACCAGCGTGTACCCGAGGGCGATCACCGCGTAGAGCGCGCCGACCATGAGCCCGTCGATCGTGAGCTGGCTGATCTGCTCAGCCGAGCCCATGGGTCTCCCTCCGGGCCCGGCCCCGCCCGGCTCGCCGGGTCAAGGCTTCACGAGCGTGCTGACCGGCCCGAGCACGGTGCGCTGGCCGTCCTTCACCTGGTACACGTAGACCGTCGAGCCCTCGACGTCACCGTTGCGCTGGAACCTGATCCGCTTGGTGACGCCGGGCAGGTCGACCTTGCCGAACGCGGAGAGCACCGACTCCCGGCTCGCCTCGGTGCCCTGCTCGCGCAGGACCGAGATGATGGCGTTGGTGGCGTCGTAGGCCTCGCCGGAGTAGGTGCCGGGCTTCAGGCCGCTGTTGACCTTCTTGTAGTCCGCGACGAAGCCGGCGGCGGCAGGGTCGGAGTTGGCGTCCGAGCAGGGGCAGGTGATGAGCGTGCCCTCGGCGTTCGCCGCGCCGGCCTGGCGGATGAACTGGTCGTCGTTCGAGCCGTCGCCGCTGAGGATCACTCCGTCGTAGCCCTTGCCACGCAGCGCCTTGGTGAGCAGCGCGAACTCGGGGTAGTAGCCCGAGTAGTAGACGGCGTCGGCACCGTCAGCCATGATCTTGGTGGCCTGCGAGGTGTAGTCCTTGGTCGGGTTGATCCCGTCGTGGGCGAACGGCACCCGGGCCCGCTCCAGGCCGCGCTCGATCGCGCCGGACAGGCCCGTGCCGTACTCGCTGCGGTCGTCGAGCGAGTAGACCCGCTTGGCCCTGACCGCCTTCGCCAGGTACTCGGCCGCGCCGGCGCCCTGCACCGTGTCCGGGGCGATCACCCGGTAGAAGCTGGTGAAGTTGAGGTCCGTCAGGGTCGGGTTCGTCGCGGACGGGCTCACCGACAGCAGCCCCGCCTGGCTGTAGAGCGGCTCGCTGGCCTTCGTCGCGCCGGAGAAGACCGGGCCGACGACCGCCATCAGGTCGGAGTTGTCGATCAGCTTCTGCGCGGCGGTCGGTCCCTGCTCGGGCTGCCCCTGGTCGTCGGAGGCGACGATACGCAGCGTGAACGGCAGGCTGCTGTCCTGGTTGGCCAGCTCGACGGCGGTCAGCACACCGTTGTAGGCGTTGATGCCGAGCTGCTGGCTCTCGCCGGAGAGCGGCCCCTGGAAGCCGATCAGGTACTCCTTCTTACCGCCGTCGCTCGAGTCGCCTCCGCAGGCGGCGAGCAGCCCGCCGACCATCGCGAGACCGGCGACCATCGCGGCGACGGGACGCCGCGCAGACGTCCGCGTCGATCGGGGGCGAAGGGTCCGTGGGGTGGCCGTCATGCAACGTCCTTCCGCTGCCTCACCGGCGCGCGGGCGCGCTCCGCGGAGCGGAAACTAGTCGCTCCTCCCCAGCTATGAAAGCTCAAAGTGAGCGTGTCACGACTTCCCGTGGCACTTGAGTGCTTTGGGAATCCGTCCGGGGTCGGAGCGTCAGCGCGCCGACTCGACCCGCAACGGGACGAACCGGCCACTCAGGACCGAGTACAGCGCGACCCGCGGGCCACGGAGGTCGCCCTTCGGATCGAAGGCGACCTGACCGGTGACACCGACGAACTCCCCGGCCCCGACGGCACGGACCATCGCCGCGCGCAGGTCCGCGTCCACCACGGAACGCCCTGGCAGGGTGGCCGACGCCGCCCGGATCAGGGCCCGCGCCGCGTCGTGGGCCGACGCCGCCACCGGCGGGATCGCGTCCGCCCACAGGGCGGCCAGCTCCGCGGACCGTGCCCGCTCCAGCTCCCGCTTCCGGGCGTCCTCGTCGTTGCCCCCTGCCCCCATGGCACCCCCGGTGCCGGCGGCGCCCTCATCGCGGTCACCGTCGTCGCCGGGGTTGCCGGGGCGCGCGGCGGCTCCCCCGTCGGGCCGCGTCGCGTCCGGTGAGCCCGACCGGGCCGCGGAGGTGTCCGCGTCGGAGGACTCGGCGGCGGGCTCGTCCCCGCGCCCCTCCGGGAGGAGGCCGGCGACGGTCTCAAGCTCACCGAACCGCTTCGCATAGGCGGTGACGAACGCGCCGGCCGACGACAGCCGGGACAACGGAACCGACAGGTCCGTGACCAGATCACCCTCGGCGAGGGTGCCCGCACGATCGAGGTAGTCACGGTCGAGGAGCCCGTCCGCGCCGAGCACCTGCACGGTGACACCCTCGTCGACGAGCGCCCGGCGCAGCTCCCCCGCGACATCGGGGCCGGTCGCCAGGTAGACCAGCTCCGGAGCCTCGTCCCGGACGGCCCTCGCCGTCTTCTCGATCTTCTCGTCGTCGATCGCGCCGCCGTCCACCCGGTGCACCGTCGGCACGGTGGCGCCAGCGTCGCGGACGTCCCGGGCGAAGCGCTCGGCGAGCGTGACCGTGCCGTAGTCCGGACCGCCGTCGATCACACTGATGCGCGACCGGCCGAGCGTGTCGACCGCGTAGTCGGCCGCGACCTCGGCGAGCTGTTCGTCCGTCCCGGACAGCCGGAAGTAGGTGGGAAAGGGGCGGACGTCCGGCGAGGCCGGTGCCGAGGTCAGCGTCGGCTCGGCGTTGGACGGCGAGACCACGGGAAGCCCGGCCTCGCTCAGCCGGCCCAGCGACACCATCGCCACACTGGAACTGAGAGGGCCGACGACCCCGATCATCCGGTCGTCATCGGCGAACAGGTCCGCGCCGGCCGCGCCGCCGTCCGGCCGGGACAGGTCGTCGTGTGCCACGACCTGCAACTTCCAGCCGGGGATCATCCCCTGCCGATTCGACTCCTCGACGGCGAGCGTGACCGCGTTGCGCACGCTCACACCCGCGTCCGCGGACGCCCCGGAGAGGGGCGCCAGCACCCCGATCGTCGCGACCCGGTCCTCGCCCGGGCCAACGCCGTCACCGCCAAGCGTGGACGCGAGGAGCAGGCCCAGCCCACCGGGCAGGGCCAGCACCACCACGACGACCGCCGCGAGCAGCACCCGGCCGCGGATCGTCAGGACGGAGCGGCCGACCCAGCTCCGCACCGCGCGGGCCGCGCGCGCGGCACCGCCGACGAGGCGCGGCACCGCCCGTGCCCGGACCGGGTCGGTGGCCGCGCCAGGGTCCTGCCCGGTCACGAGCCTGGCAGCGCCTCACCCGACAGCACAGCCTCGGCGACGGCCCGCATGGTCCGGCGCTGGTTCATCGACGTCCGCTGGATCCAGCGGAAGGCATCAGGCTCGGTCATCGCGTGCTCGGTCTGCAGCACACCCTTCGCCCGCTCGATGATCTTACGGGCCTCCAGACGGCCCTGCAGGTCCTCGACCTCGGCCTCGAGACTCACGATCTCGGTGAACCGGCTCATCGCCATCTCGATGGTCGGCAGCAGGTCCTTCTTCTGGAACGGCTTGACCACGTAGGCCATCGCCCCCGCCTCGCGGGCCCGCTCGACGAGCTCCCGCTGGCTGAAGGCCGTGAGGATCACGACCGGCGCGATCCGCTCCTTGGCGATCTTCGCGCCGGCGTCGATACCGTCCATCTTCGGCATCTTGACGTCCAGGATCACCAGGTCGGGGCGCAGCTTGCCGGCGAGTGCGACCGCCGTCTCACCGTCGCCGGCCTCACCGACGACCTCGTAGCCCTCCTCCTGGAGCATCTCCCTGAGATCCAGCCGGATCAACGCTTCGTCCTCAGCGATCAACACCCGACGCGGCGTCGAAGAAGGCTGGCTCATCGAGGTGAACTCCTGGTTGTGCGGTCGTCACGATCGGGCGGCGGGCGTGGGTTGCGGCCCGCTCGCCCGTAATCTGTCCGGGTCGAGCGGTCGAATCGCACCCTACCCGGCTAGAGTCGTGCACGAGACGTTCCGCGACGTTCAGCGCCGCGGACCTCGCCGACCAGCCCCGGTACTCCAACGGCAGAGAGACGGTGCTCAAACCACCGACAGTGTGGGTTCGAATCCCACCCGGGGTACGCGCTGGCTGCGTGTGTTCGCCGCCCCCGAGGGGCGGCTTCCCCCAGGCCGTCATATCTGCCGGGGGCCGAGCCCCCGAACCCCCAGGAGAACCCACGCGGCAACCCGGGATCATGCAGAGTGCCCGGGCGGACAGGACATCCGGTCCGTCGCCGGCTGCGTGTGTTCGCCGCCCCCGAGGGGCGGCTTCCCCCAGGCCGTCATATCTGCCGGGGGCCGAGCCCCCGAACCCCCAGGAGAACCCACGCGGCAACCCGGGATCATGCAGAGTGCCCGGGCGG